>JBBSLN010000126.1:0-6362 GCA_038255205.1 Flavobacteriales bacterium | reverse complement strand
CTTCAACGATGATTGGAGCTTCTTTTTTTGCTTCTTCTTCAGTCAGACCGCTGGCTACCAATTCATTGATTTCCTTCTTATACTCTTGGTCAAATTTCACATAATAATTACCAACTAGCTTGTCGCCTTTTAATCCCGTAGATGCGGGAGTTTCACCATTTCCAAATTTTTCCCAAGCCAACATACTTTTACAAATATGAATCCCTCTATCGTTGATTATTTGGGTCTTATAAACTTTTTTTCCTGATGCCTTTATAATTTCAGAAACACTATAGCCCAGTAAATTGTTACGCACATGCCCAAGGTGTAAAGGTTTATTGGTATTAGGTGAGGAATATTCCACCAACACGGCCTTGTCATCTTGTTTTGGCGCTACTAATCCAAATGTGGTATCTTTCTTGATTTTATTGAAAAAATCGAGATAGTGGGAGTTACTGATTTCTATATTCAAAAATCCTTTGATAACATTGAACCCTATTACATCCTCAACATTATCTTGCAGATACTGGCCTATCTGTTCTCCGATGGTTAACGGATTACCTTTAATGAATCTCAACAATGGAAACACTACCAATGTAATATCACCAGCGAATTCTTTCCTAGTCGCTTGGAATTCCACAGAATCCAATTCAACATTAAAAAAAGATTTTGTGGCTTGTTTGACGTAATTTGTTAAGGTCTCTTGAAGGTTCATTGCACATCGCTTATTAAGAGGGCAAAGGTAGTTTTTTTATCAGAATTTTAAGATTGAAATTGGCTCGAAAATTCGATATTTGATTTTTGAAAAATGTTCTGATTGTTATTTTACTCGCCTAATCAATCTTTGTTTGTAATAGCTCTAATAATTCTACGACCATGGTACTTCGACCAGAGGCAGTGAATGGTAAATCCAATGCATATTTGATTTTGACATTAGAGCCTTCCTATTATTTAATGCTTTTAGAGCAAACTAAAAGCTAGCTAAATTTTTTACCTCCTAAAAAACCTAGCACCAACGCAGCTAAACCTAGTCCGATTGTGATATAGGCATCACTATTATCTTGAGCCTCTACCTTCGCTATACCTATATCTATGGAAGCTTCAGGAGCAATCATTTTATAAATTCCATAGACTACTAAAATCAGTCCAACTACCATAAGTATGGTTTTAATTGTTTTGTTCATTTTTATATCATTTTTTCGGTTAAACTGTCTTAAATATATGAAGATAGATAATTAATCCATATCAATTTTATAATAATATTAACTAATTGAAGGTTAACATTTTAATATAGTCGATTTTATCTAATTACCGTTCGTCGACAAACATGTAGTTTTTCCATGATTTGTGTCGTTCATCGATAGTCGTTTTTTTGAAAAAAAATTATAGCTCACTTCACCTAATAAATTGGTATTAAAACCTGAAAATTAGATTAATTAGCGAGTTTTTTCCATTTTTGAAAGAGCTATTAACCAGGTCCCAAATAATTGATGATACGAATCGAATTAACATTCACTGTATTGTTATTGTATTTTGTGTACTCATTTTACCTCTCCCTCAAGGCAAGATTCCATCACATCGACATTGCAATTTTAAACGCACATCGTCACAGATGAAACAGTTATTACTTTTAGCTGCTTTTTTTTCTGTACTTATTGGTAATACCCAAACCAATGAGATAGATAGTCTCATCCTAAATTTAGCGTACCAGAAACAAGATTCAACAAAGGTTGATACCTCACTCTATTTGATACAAGCGCTTTATGATGCCAATGAACCGAAAAAAGCATTATTGTTTATTCAAGAAACTGATCGACTGGCCAAAGCGCTCAACTATACTAAAGGGCTTGCAGAAGTGAATTATTATAAGGCTCGAATTTATTCTGATAGAAACGATTATTACAATGCGATTGATAATTATACCAAATCGAAGAATTACTATCAGAAAATAAATGACAGTTTTGGCATTGCCAAAATAAATAATAGCATCGGGTTAATTGAAATAAGTCGTGGCAACTATGTTATCGGTTTAGAGTATTCCTTATCAGCAATAAAAGTATTTGAGCAAAAAAATCTTCGTAAAGACTTGAGCCTTGCTTATAATAATTTGGCCGAAGCCTACTACAACACACAACAGATTGACAAAGCATTGGAATTTAATTTTAAAGCTCTCAACATTAGAGAACAGTTGCGCGATAGTTCTGGAATGAAAACATCGAATAAGAACATTGCGATGCTATATGCTATGAGAAAAGAGCACAGAAAAGCGATTGAATATTATGAAACAGTACTTTCACTCTTAAATCCAAATAAAGACAAAAATTTAAGGGGAGAAATTTTGCCGAGAATCGGTGATCAATATCTTAGCTTTAGAGAATATGATAAAGCTGAACAATATTTGGTTGAAGGCTTGGCTTATAATCGTTCCATAAAAAATGAGGAAGGAATTTTGCGCGCTTTAAATTCCATAGGAAACCTAAATTTACAGCAAAGTAAGATCAATATAGCCGAATCTCAAATTGTGGAGGCTCGTGAGCTAGCAGAAAAGTCATCAGATAAATATGAGGTTCTTAAAAACTTGAAATTATTGGTAAGCCTCGATTCCACTAGAAACAAATTCCAAAGTGCTTTTCAATGGCAGCGACACTATTATTCTTTAAAAGAAGCATTAGAGAAACAGAACCAGCCAAAACTACCTGTTAATACAGATGCAATTAAAGATGAGTTTTCCGACAGTGGCAACGGGAACACGAATTCCCTAGTCACCGATGAAGAAAATGCCGAAAATGAACAACAGCTTAAGAAATTAAAAGTTATTTCCTATATATTGGTTACTGCCTTCATCATCGCACTTACCATACTGCTGCTTATATACCTAAAAAGAAAAAATACGATTCAATATACCAGAGAACTTGAGGAAAAGAACAAACAAATCCAACTTCAGAATAAAGCTATTTTAGAACAGACACAGCATCTTGAAGAAATCAACAAATCTAAAGACCGATTGTTTTCTATTGTTTCCCACGATTTGAAAGATTCAATTTCTTCCATCAAAGGATTTTTGGACTTGCTAAAGGAAGATAGTATATCTAGAGATGAATTTAACGAGTTGATTCCGGAGTTGAGTGAAAATGCCAATAATGCGTCTTTGCTTCTTTATAATTTATTAAATTGGTCAAAATCTCAAATGCAGAACTTGGAGCCAAATCCAGAACTTTTTAATATTCAGGAAGTCTTCATCAACAAATTGGCTTTGGTCGAGCCAAAAATTGAACAAAAACGAATTGTCTTAATTGATGAATCACAACGTGATTTTGTGTTTGCTGATAAGAGCATGATGGAAATTGTGTTTCAAAATTTAATAACCAATGCGGTAAAATTCAGCAAAGTAGGTGATATCATTACCATTTCCAATAGAGACCAAAATGGTAAATCATTGATTTGCGTTGAAGATACCGGCGTTGGGATGTCCAAAGAAAACCTCAACAAATTGTTCAAAGGCAACAACTTTACGACTGTTGGCACCAAAAACGAAAAAGGCACTGGTTTAGGCCTTACTATCTGTAAAGAATTGGTGGAACTCAATAATGGGAAAATTTGGGTGGAAAGCACTCAGAATGTGGGAAGCAAATTTTATGTTGAATTGCCAAAAGCAAAACCAACGAGCTAAATTCTATTTAGTTTTCCTTTGGCAAAAAAACTTCTGCCATCATACAACGAGCGCTTCCGCCCCCGCAAGTTTCAATGGTTTCTAAATCACTAGATAGAATTTCGCAATGCATCGAAATTTTTGAAATCTGCAAAGTCGTCAAACTATCATGAGCAGATTTACTCATGACTAAAATTCGTTTATCGTCTGCACCTCTAACTTGCAACATATTCCCAGCAAAATTTGCCATTTGGGCTTCTGTAATTTCGATAATTTCTTTTTTACTTTCCTTCAAATGTTTGACTACATTTTTTCGGTCATGTTTATCATCGATACAGTCTAAACAAATCACTGCGAACGTTTCGGCAATGCACATCATTACATTTGTATGGTAAATTGGGAGACGCCTTCCTTCAACCGTTTGATTCGCAATAAAAACAATTGGTGTGTATTCAAAATCCTCACAGAATTCAATAAACAATTCTTCATCTGCTCTAGGAGATAAGGCACAATAGGCTTTTCCATTAACTCTGTCCAAAACCACACTCCCAGTGCCTTCTAAAAAATAACCATCCTCTTCCGCACTTGTATAATCAACAATATTTTCAATCTGAAAACCATCATCTTCCAAACTCATAAAGAGTTCTTCACGACGTTCTTTTCGTCTGTTTTCGGCAAACATTGGGTATATGGCTATATCGCCATTCTCATGAAAACTCACCCAATTATTAGGAAAAATTGAATCTGGAGTATCCAATAATTTATCATCATTTTCCACTACAACATTAACACCAGCAGTGCGCAATTTTTCAACAAAAGTGTCAAATTCTGACTGCGCTTTGGAATTGATTTCAGTGTTCTTTAAATCCAAATCTTCCTGAAAATAATTATTGACAGCTGTTTGTTCGTTCATCCTAAAACTTACTGGACGAATCATTAAGATTGTATTTGTAGTTTGATACATATAGATAGAGATTAACGAATGCAAAATTAGTTTAAAATCATTAAGTTTATCCTTAAATGTCATAAAATGAAAAAACTTCTTTTCCTGCTAATTATTTCCAGTTCCTGTTTTGCCCAAAAAACAAAGAGCACCAATGATTTTAAAACGATTTTTGAACAAAGTGATGGAATGGAAACAGCCACCTTTGAGCAGACCATTCAGTTTTATATGGATTTGTCCACAGCCCATCCTCAAATTTCCATCAAAGAAATAGGCGAGACCGATTCCGGCAAACCATTGCACATTGTGACTTTGAATCCAGACAGAGTTTTTGACTTTGAAACGATCAGAAAAAATAAGCGGATTTTACTCATCAACAACGGCATCCATCCAGGCGAATCAGATGGAATTGATGCTACGATGCTGCTTTATAGAGATATTATCCAAGGTAAGATTGATGTTCCAAAAAATACAGTTCTAGTTACAATCCCAATTTACAATATAGGTGGAAGTCTGAATAGAAATTCAAATACGCGAACCAATCAAAATGGCCCTTCAGAATATGGATTCAGAGGCAACGCTAGAAATTTTGATCTGAATAGAGATTTCATAAAAAATGATACGAGAAACGCTAGGACTTTTGCCCAAATTTTCCATTTGGTACAACCCGATATCTTTATCGACAATCATGTAAGCAATGGCGCCGATTATCAGTACACCTTGACGCATTTATTTACACAGCACAACAAATTGGGAGGAGATTTGAGAACCTATTTACATACTGAAATGATGCCATCGTTAGAACAAAAATTAAAAGCAAAAAAATGGGACATTACTCCTTATGTAAATGTTTTTAATGAAGTTCCTGAAAAAGGCTTCAGCCAATTCTTTGATTCACCCCGCTATTCCACAGGATACACAACACTATGGAATACATTGGGAATGATGGTAGAAACACACATGCTCAAACCTTACAAACAGCGAGTGGAAGGTACTTATGAATTGATGAAAAGCATGATTGAAATTGTAGATAAAGATTCCGAAAAAATCAAAGAAATGCGTGTCGCAGCTTTTAAAAATTCACGTATCTCCAAAACCTATCCAATAGATTGGGAATTGGACACCACTAAAACGTCTAACATAAAATTCAAAGGATTTGAAGGTAAAATGATTCCTAGTGAAATCACAGGGGGCCAACGTTTAAAATACGACCGAAGCAAACCTTTTATAAAAGATGTCGTTTACCAAAATTATTTTAAACCAAGCATTGAAGTGTTGGTTCCAAAGGCTTATATCATTCCTCAAGGTTGGTGGAATATCATTGATTTATTAAAATTGAATAAAGTTGAAATGCGACAATTTGAAAGTGATACTGCTCTAACGATCGAAAGCTATAAAATAGACAATTACGAGACGCGTAACCAACCTTACGAAGGACATTACCAGCATTACAGTACCAGAATTATTTCCTCCGAAGAAAAAATGACCTTTATGAAAGGTGATTATTATATTGACACCAACCAACGTGCTTTCAGATACTTGATGGAAACTTTAGAACCACAAGCACCAGACTCTTTTTTTAATTGGAATTTTTTCG
Source organism: Flavobacteriales bacterium (assembly GCA_038255205.1). Lineage (GTDB taxonomy): Bacteria > Bacteroidota > Bacteroidia > Flavobacteriales > Flavobacteriaceae > JBPOFM01. Next base: position 194 of record JBBSLN010000126.1, on the reverse strand, counting down.
ATACCATTTTACAACAGAAAGAAGGGTTTTCGCCCTACGTTTGGGAAGATATAGCTTCTGAATTAATAATGATAAATGAAGAATTAAAAATTGAGTTTGAGGCGAAAAAGGAGGATGAGCCAGAGTTTGCAAACAATTGGTATGCGCAATTGGATTGGTTGCATAAGCATAGCCCTAATTATGAATTGGCGCAT
>JBBSLN010000125.1:0-6371 GCA_038255205.1 Flavobacteriales bacterium | reverse complement strand
CACTTTGGAACACAAGAATTTCATATTGTCGGTATGATTTCACATTTGGGACCACAATTGGGCGTTGCGGATGGCATTGCACTTGCGAGCAATTTAAAAGGAAAAAATCAAGTCACTGCAGTGTTTACAGGCGAAGGAGGCACGAGTGAAGGAGATTTTCATGAAGCCTTAAACGTGGCATCTGTATGGAAATTGCCAGTCATTTTCTGTATTGAAAATAACGGTTACGGTTTGTCTACACCAACTAGTGAGCAATATAACTGTAAGGATTTAGCCGATAGAGGTAAAGGTTACGGCATTGATTCTTTCATCATAGATGGGAACAACATCATTGAAGTTTACACGAAGGTTTTAAAGCTTGCTGAAAGCATGCGTAAACGTCCAAGACCTATTTTGCTCGAATTCAAAACGTTTCGAATGCGCGGACACGAAGAAGCGAGCGGTACCAAATATGTGCCTGCAGAATTGATGGCTACTTGGGATTCGAAAGATCCTATCACAAATTTTAGGAATTTTTTAATGAAGCAAAACGTTCTGACATCTGTAAAAGACGAAGAATTTCACAACCAAATTAAAGCTGAAATAGAGAAAGGTCTAAAGGCGGCATTTGAAGAAGAAAACATTGTTCCAGATAAAAGCATAGAGTTAAATGATGTTTATAAAACCTTTGAATATCATCATATTGAACCAAACTCAAATAAAGAGGAAATCCGTTTTATAGATGCCATTTCACAAGGTTTAAGACAGTCCATGCAGCGTCATAAAGACTTGATTTTAATGGGGCAGGACATTGCCGAATATGGAGGTGTTTTTAAGATTACCGAAGGCTTTGTCGAGGAATTTGGAAACGAACGCGTAAGGAATACACCTATTTGCGAATCCGCAATTATAGAAACAGCCATGGGTTTATCGATCGCAGGCATGAAGTCGGTGGTGGAGATGCAATTTGCCGATTTTGTAAGTTCAGGATTCAATCCGATTGTCAATTATTTAGCAAAGTCACATTACCGATGGAATGAAAAAGCGGATGTTGTCGTTAGAATGCCTTGTGGAGCTGGTGTAGCGGCTGGTCCTTTTCATTCACAGACCAATGAAGCTTGGTTTACCAAAACACCAGGACTGAAGGTGGTCTATCCTGCGTTTCCTTATGATGCCAAAGGTTTATTGGCAACAGCCATCAACGACCCAAATCCTGTCCTGTATTTCGAACATAAGGCACTGTATAGAACGATTCGCCAAGAAGTACCAACTGATTATTTCACCATCCCATTTGGAAAAGCGTCGCTTTTAAAAGAAGGCGACGACATCACGATTATTACTTATGGCGCAGGAGTGCATTGGGCACTTGAAACCTTGGATAAAAATAATGATATTGATGCAGACTTAATTGACTTAAGGAGTCTTCAGCCATTAGACACTGAAGCGATATTTAACTCCGTAAGGAAGACAGGTCGCGCCATTATTCTTCAAGAAGATTCCATGTTTGGCGGGATTGCCAGTGATTTATCCGCATTGATTATGGAAAACTGTTTTGAGTATCTTGATGCACCTGTGAAACGTGTGGCAAGTATGGAAACACCAATTCCTTTTATCAATCAATTGGAAGACCAATATTTAGAGAAAGGGAAGTTTGAAGCTGCTTTGAGGGAAGTTTTGGGGTATTGAAACTTTTTTTGCCACGAATACAAGAATGTTTTATTAAAAATATTGGCTATTCTATACAAATTTTACTTTCAATGATGTCAGCTTTTCCTCCTACAGTCAATGTTGATTTAATATCTGAACAATTAGTGTCAAAGGAAATGAACTCTGTCACTATCCCACCGTTAGCTTTTACAAATTCTTGAAATTCATCAAGTTCCATTTTTGAAGTATCATATATTGCTTTGTAGCTGCAATCATTTATCCATTCAATAATGACAAAAATAGTTTGAGCATATTCTGGATGAGAAACAATTTCCACTTGGGAATTATTATTTCTTATAATTTTATATGAGATATTGGCTGCCGAATCAGATTCGACGATGAATGCACCGTCCTTAAAAATCAGTTCAACTTAATTTTTGCGAATACAAACTGGAAATAGATAAGCACAGAAAGAGAATTTGGAATATTGCTTTCATAATTGCTTAGAATCAATTCGTGTATTCGTGGCTATTTCCCTTTCATCCCATCAGCCACAGCCTGAACTTCATCCAAAACTCGCAACAAATTTCCACTCCAAAGCATTGCAATCTCATCTTCGTTATATCCACGTCTGACAAGTTCTAAAGTCACATTAAAAGTTTCAGAAGCGTCTCGCCAACCTTCAATGCCGCCACCACCATCAAAGTCACTACTAATGCCAACGTGTTCGATGCCTATTTTTTTAACCAAATAATCGATATGATCAATAAAATCTGAAACATTCACGGCAGGAGGAAGGTCTTTTATTGCAGCAAGACGTTTATCGACCATGGGCTGAATCTCGTCCATTACATCGTAATAGGCATCACGGGCTGCAGTACTCATCGTTTTCAAATCTGAACGTTCAAGATAAGCCACATTTTTGGTTTCCAAAATTTCTTTCTTAACGTTTGTCTCTGCTTCGGCGCGTCTATCATGTTTTTCGGTATTCAAATAAGATGAAAAAGCAACTGTTTGCACAACGCCACCATTTTCTTTAAGCCATTCCAATTGTTCGTCATCCAAATTGCGACTATGGTCACACAAGGCACGAGCGGAGGAATGTGAGGCAATAAGTGGTGCTTTTGTCAATTCAATCATCTGTCGCATCGCTTCTTTTGATGGATGTGAGACGTCTATCATCATCCCGACGCGGTTCATTTCCTTTATGACCTCCTTGCCCAGTTCACTTAAACCATTGTGAAGCCAAACATCGTCCTCTTCGCCAGTATTGCTATCACTCAATTGGCTGTGACCATTATGGGCCAAAGACATATAGCGACCTCCAAGATTGTAGAATTTTTCAACATTTTTAATGTCTTTTCCGACAGGATAGCCATTTTCAATACCAATCATGGCTACTTTTTTTCCGGATTTTAAAATGCGTCGAACGTCATCTGAAGTGGTAGCCAATTCAATCTCATTTGGCGCAATCTCTTCACATAACTTGTGAATGGCATCGAATTTAGATATGGCATTGTCGTATGCTTTTCTATAACCTTTGGCTGTCAAAGTATCTTGCCCAGTATATACGATGAACCAAGCCACATCAAGTCCGCCATCGCTCATTTTTGGTAAGTTGACCTGCGAACTTAAGTTTTGTGTGTAGTTGATGGAATCTGTAAAATTTTTAATATTGATGTCGCAATGTGTATCGAGTGTGATGACGCGCTGGTGAATCTCTTTTGCACGCTCAATTAAGGCGATTGAATATTGTTGTTTGGTGGTTGTATCCATGGATTTGGAATCATTTTTACAGGAAAAAATAGTGAATAGTAAACAAATAAGTAGTGTAAAGTTTTTCATGAGATTTTTTTAAAAGTAGGCGTGAAGTTACAAAAAAGCCTTTCAAATTGAATTAAATCGTATATTTAAAAACCAATCAGATTTATATGCTATTGAGAATCTGCTATTTATCAATAATCTTGCTTTTAGTGTCATGCAAGGATAAGGAAGCACAATCAAACCAGTATGTATGGAACTCATTAGTTGTGACAGCCAGCGCCTATAATTCGACAGCCGCTCAAACTGATGGCAATCCACATATAACTGCATTTGGAGATAGTCTTAAACCTGGATTGAAATACATTGCGGTATCTAGGGATTTAGTTCGCAAAGGACTCAAACATAATACGCCTGTGGTTATAGAAGGATTTGACGGTCTCTATTTGGTCAAGGATAAAATGCATCCTAAATGGCGCAATAAAATCGATATTTATATGGGAACAGATATCAAGGCCGCACGAAAATGGGGGAGGCGTAAGGTCTGCATCGATTATAGGATTCCTTTAGAAAGTAAATTAACTAAAACTAAAATAAAAAAATGAAACAAAAATTTTATCATCTAGTAGCATTCCTACTGATATTTGCTGCTTGTAAAACCAGTGAGAAACATTCAAAAAGTGATATTGCTGAAGCTCCCAAAGCAAAAAAAATTGCCAAAGACCTCATAGAGCATGGTGACAAACGTGTGGATGATTATTTCTGGATGCGTTTGAGCGACGAACAGAAAAATGCTGAAGCACCCGATGCTCAAACACAAGATGTGCTTGATTATTTAAAAGCAGAGAATGACTATTTGGAAAAAGTGATGAGCCATACTGAAAAGCTACAAGACACACTTTACAATGAGATTGTCAGCCGCATTAAAAAGGACGACGCTTCAGTTCCTGTTACAGATAATGGCTATGAGTATTACACACGATACGAGGAAGGCAACGATTATGCCTACTATTGCAGAAAGAAAATAGGTAGTGATGAGGAAGAAATCATCTTAAATGGACCAAAACTTGCTAAAGGGCATTCCTATTTTGGCATCGGGGGACAAGATGTAAGTACGAACAATAATATTATGGTCTATGCCATTGACACCTTGTCAAGACGAAAATATACCCTTTATTTCAAGAATCTGGAAACGGGAGAGTTATTGCGAGATAAATTGAACAATACGAGTGGTGGAGCAGTTTGGGCAAATGATAATAAAACCATCTTTTATGCCACCAAAGATGAGCAAACCTTAAGACAGGATAAAATCCTAAAACATACATTAGGAACAGATCAATCTCAAGATACGGTGGTTTTTTATGAAAAAGATGAAACCTTCAATACCTATGTTTACAAGACAAAATCAAAGGCATACCTCGTCATAGCAAGTAGTCAAACACTTTCTACAGAATGTCGGTATGTAGATGCCAATACACCCAATGAAGATTTTAAAATCGTGCAACCTCGTGAGGCGAATCTAGAATATAGCGTGGCCCATTATGGCTCCGATTTTTATATTCGGACCAACCTTGATGCTAAAAATTTTAAATTGGTAAAAACACCTGTAGAAGCCACAAACAAGGATAATTGGAAAGACGTCATTGCGCATCGTGAGAAAGTCTATCTAGAGGGTTTTGATTTGTTCAAAAATAATTTGGTAGTGACAGAGCGCAAAAATGGATTGAGAGAAATCCGAATCATGACCTGGGACAATTCACAGGATTATTATTTAAAATTTAACGACCCAAGTTATTTTGCTTACACGACTGACAATTTGGATTTTGATACGAATATTTTACGTTATGGATATACCTCATTGACCACTCCAAATAGCATCTATGAGTACAATATGGATACCAAACAACAAGCCCTTTTAAAACAAGAGGAAGTGGTTGGTGGAAATTTTTCGTCAGACAATTATATTTCTGAACGACTGTTTGCCACGGCAACTGATGGTACAAAAATTCCAATTTCGTTGGTCTATAAAAAAGGGGTTGCCAAAAACGGCAACAATCCGTTGTTGCTTTATGGTTACGGATCCTATGGAAGCATACAGGAAGCACGCTTTTCAAGTAATACCTTAAGCTTAATTGATAGAGGTTTTATCTATGCCATTGCTCATATTCGTGGTGGACAAGAAATGGGTCGTGATTGGTATGAGGACGGAAAACTGCTCAAAAAGAAAAATACGTTTACAGATTTTATCGATTGTGGTGAATACCTAATTAAAGAGAAGTTTACAAGCAGTAAGCATATGTACGCATATGGCGGCAGTGCTGGAGGTTTGTTGATTGGAGCGGTCGTTAACATGAGACCAGATTTGTTTAATGGTGTTGCAGCGGCCGTTCCTTTTGTGGATGTCGTTTCTACCATGCTTGATGAGTCTATACCTTTGACCACATTTGAGTTTGATGAATGGGGAAATCCAAAAGAGAAAGAGTCTTATGATTATATGAAATCCTATTCGCCTTATGACAATGTGGAGGCCAAAGCATATCCTAACATTTTAGTAACTACTGGATATTGGGACAGCCAAGTCCAATATTGGGAACCTGCAAAATGGGTCGCAAAATTGCGCGCAACAAAAACCGACAATCATCTTTTATTGCTGGATTGCAATATGGAAACAGGACATGGTGGTGCATCCGGACGTTTTGAGCGTTACAAACGCACAGCGTTGATGTATGCCTTTCTTTTAGATTTGGAAAAGAAAAACTAAATCATATTAATCAATAGTCCATTCAATAGAGGTCACTATCGAATGGACTATTTTTTATACTTTGTTTCAGCTTCAGAGAGGATAAAAGGATATGCTTTTTTAATTGCTTTCAAATCCAATTCTGTTAATTGGCTTGGATTCTTACCTATTCTTTATACTTAAAGTTTCAGACAAATAAAAACTTGCAAGTGATGAGTTTGCCAGTTTTCCTTCTACACTGATT
>JBBSLN010000124.1:0-6387 GCA_038255205.1 Flavobacteriales bacterium | reverse complement strand
TATTTAAGAAGTCAGGGTATCAATCCCGATGAAATTTGAAGGTGCGGGCAAACCGCGCGATCGATCGCATTAAAGGTAACTAGAATAGGTGATTGGATTGAGAAACTTGACAAATATTTGATTTTGTGTATGCTATAAAAACTTCAAATTTTAAATGGGAGGGGCGATCGTTTTGCGATCGAACTTGGGCAATCTAGAGATAGGTGCTTTGTGCGAGTGCCTGGAAAACAGCCACGCTAAGGGTTAGCAATGGAAAGTATACAGAAAAAATCGAGCGATCGTCGGGTTAATAAGGGCGATTCCCTACGGGATAGCTACGCTTCACGCATTAAGCAGATTTTTGCGTTAGTATCGATGGTTGGTTTTGCTGGTTCGGCGATTTTTGGGATTGTGAGCCTGTTCAGCAGCGGTTTGAGCAGCCAGCACCGACAAAAACCTGTAGCTGTTGCTGCTGTTTCTCAGGAGTCTCTGCTGGCGGCGCAGGAACGGGGATATGAGACGGTTTTGCGGCGGGAACCTCAGAATCAGACGGCTCTGGAGGGGTTGGCAAATGTGCGGTTGGAGATGAATAATGGCAAAGGGGCGATCGAGCCTTTGGAAAAGTTGGTGAAGCTAAATCCTGACAGAGCTGATTATAAGGTATTGTTGGGGCAGGCGAAGGGGAAAAAGTAGAGGGGAAAGAGAGGGGAGCGATCGCTAAGAATTCGTATAAACTGCTGGTTAGGAGTTATGATGTTGCTGGCTCTCCGCTTAGATACTTAGCTTTACAAAGAAACAACTGTTAAGTTCAAGGCAATTCAACAATATTTTTTATCTACAAAGTTTATTGAATTCTATGGCTGAAACACTTGGCTCTCTCTGCGACAAGTTGACAATTATCAAACTAAAACAGTGGCATTCTGAAGACGAAGTTAGGATCAATAGCCTTTCTCTTCAAGAAAAGCAGCTTCAAAATGAGATTAACGAATTTCTGAATGCTGCTATATCCGGAAAAATCCCTATAGAAAAACTCACATTTGCCTCGAATAAAGTGTACAAAGAAGAATCAAATTTTGTACCTGATGTAGCAGGCAGTATCGGCAAAGTCTTCTCACAACTTGCAGAAGTCAATTGCAGATTATGGCACGAACAGGAAAAAGTATATGATTTTGAAAAGGTTGCTTTCAAAGAAAAAGATCTAGTTGTCAAGCAGCTTGCAGTTCTGAACTTGGAGCGAAATAAGTGTATTGATGAAATTGATAAAAATTTATTAGGGATTGTAAAAAGCATCAATTTAAATCAAATTTGAGCATATTTTTTGGAGTAATACAATGCATCTAATTCATCGTAAAACTTGCCGTGTATGCGGCTCTTCCGCTCTCACACATGTGATCAATCTGGGTGAACAGCATCTGCAAGGTTCATTCATAAAGCCAGGGAAAGAGGAACCACCAATTAGAAAAATCGCCACATCTCTTGTGCGTTGCGATCCAACTAGGGATGAAAAAGCTTGCGGTTTGCTACAGATGGAACATACCGTTCCGCCGGAAGTGTTATATTCTGCGTACTGGTACCGTTCCGGCACGAATCATACGATGCGAAACCACTTGCGGGAAATTGCCGAAGAGGGGGCATCGCTTATTGGCAAAGACAAAGCATATGTATTAGATATTGGTTGCAATGATGGCACTTTGCTGAAGTGCTATCCAAAAGAATTTCTTAAGTTTGGAGTTGATCCGTCTGATGTAGCCCAAGAGATTACTGGAGACATTACTGCAATCCAAGATATTTTTCCTTCAGAAGAACTCATTAATGTGTTGCAAGGCGAAAAATTTGACATTATTACATCAATCGCGATGTTTTATGACCTTGAAGATCCTGTAAGTTTCTGCCAAGAAATTAAGAGAGTGCTGGCCAATGACGGAGTGTGGATTTTTGAAATGTCATATATGCCATCAATGCTGAAAATGAATTCCTATGATACTATTTGCCATGAGCATTTGGAGTATTACAGTTTAGCAGTGTTGGAGTATGTTCTTAAAAAAGCTGACCTGAAGATAGTAGATGCTATACTAAATGATATTAACGGTGGCAGTATTCGTTGCTATGCGACGCATATTGATAACTTCGTTTACAAGAATAAAGAGGCTTGGCAACGCATTAAGCGTTTACGTCAAGAAGAATTTGATATGGAGCTTGATACAGATAAGCCGTACAAAAATTTTCAAGACCGAATTAATGTGCATAAAGACCAATTAACTTCGCTGTTAAAGATGCTTAAAAAAGAAGGCAAGACCGTTCACATTTATGGAGCTTCCACTAAAGGCAATACTATTTTGCAATGGTGTGGAATTGATAATCGCCTTGTGGATGTTGCAGCCGAAAGAAACCCTGATAAATACGGTGCGTATACTCTTGGTACAGATATACCGATTGTTAGTGAAGCGGAGTCAAGGGCCAGGAAGCCTGATTATTATCTGGTGTTGCCTTGGCACTTCAAAGAAGAATTTATTCAGCGCGAACAAGAAGTTTTGAATAGTGGTGTTGGCATGATATTCCCTCTGCCCAATATTGAGATTATCAAATACTAGCTATAAATACCAAAGCGCCAAGGGTATTTATGACACATAACTTTATTCGTCACAGTTTTCCCAAGGGTAATGTAATATGATTTAGAGAGTGATATCAATTTAGATTCAGATTTAAGGTTAATTAAATTCAGAGGCTTAAATATGTCGTTTTTCTTGTCCAGCCTAAAGCAAAGTGGTCATTTAGATAAAATTCACATGACAATATGTATTGTTGGCTCACGCAAAATAGTCAAAGAGGATGACTATGCCAGTAAAGGCTGGCATCTATTTGCACCTAACTTAACTATCTTAGGATTTGATGCTGACGAAGAGGCTTGTAATTTAGCTAACTCAGAGATTGAAGCTAGACAAGTTAATTGGGCTGAATCTCACATTCCCTTAGCTCTTTGGAATAGCATAGGAAAACAAACACTTTATGTAAATAAATATCCCGGATGTAGTTCTTTGTATCCGCCCAATGAGTCATATATGCAGCGGTTTAACGGCTATATAGGTCTAATTCTAGATCGTACTATCGAAATTGAAACAACAACTTTAGATACTTTTTGCCATTCGGAAAACATTAAAGAAATTGACTTCATTCACCTTGATGTGCAGGGTGGAGAACTTTCAGTTTTAGAAGGATCGTCGGAAATTTTAAAACAGAGCATTCTCGCTGTTTACAGCGAAGTTGAGTTTACGGACATATATGTCAATCAACCTCTGTTTGGTGATTTAGATGTGTATTTGAGAAACCAAAGTTTTACACTCTTTGATTTAATTGTTAGTACGGGACGTGCAGTTCGCACAACTTCACCCATTACTTCTCGAAACCGTCCTGGCTCATTAGTATGGGCTGATGCCTTTTATCTCCGGGATTTGATGCGCCCCAACTTAAATACGCATTTACAGACACCTGAGCGAATTTTGAAGTTGGCTTGTATAGCCGATGTCATGGACTATACTGATTATGCCCTAGAGCTTCTGGAGTATCTTACTCTGAATTATGGCAATGACCCAAATTATAACTTTGCCGATAATATCATTGAGAGTTTGGCTCAAAATCCTGAACTGGTAAAGTACGGACTAGAAAATCTGCCAATAGTAAATCGTCTTCGAGACTACATAAGTAGTAATAATATATATTTAGCCAGTGCTAAAACTCAAATTAAAGGTAACAAACATCGGAAACCTCGCGGAAGTGCTAATCTCGTTAATAAATCAGAGATAGCCACATCTTCTAAACCATCTGTATGTAAATTCTTGAAATTTCGTGATGAAATTTATAAATGTACTGATTATCTACATAGAAATGGCTATGCTTCCCATAATCTTGTCTGTAAAGACTGGGATATCGCTCACATCATCTTTGATTTATCAGACGGTAATCTTTTAGATATGGGTAGTTCTGACTCTTATATTTTAAAGAATGCCGTTTTAAAAAATGTTCAAGGTGAAAAATATGGGATTGACCTTCAACCTCCTGATGTGCCTTTGGAAGAAGTCAAATATATGATTGGAGATCTCATGGATACCAAACTTCCCGATCATTACTTCACGAATATAACTTGTCTTTCTGTCATAGAACATGAAGTAGATTTCAAAAAATTTGCCACCGAAGTTTCCAGACTTTTGATCGAAAATGGCAAATTGTATGTAACTTTTGATTATTGGACACCCAAACTCAAGCCAGACTTCAAGCTTTACGATAAACTCTGGAATCCGTTGGATGAAAATGATACTAAAAACTTGATCGAAGAATGTAAAAGTTGTGGTTTAAATTTAGTTGAGCCTGTAGATTGGTCTTTGGGAGATGCAGTAATTAAGCCTGGTTACTTTTCTCCGGGAGCCAATATCAGCTATACCTTTGGAATGCTGGTTTTTCAGAAAAATTAGTCTCTATCAAACTACTGTTTTTTAATAAAAATAATGATGAAAAGTGCCACAATTAATTACGGTAAACGAATCCTGCTTGGCCAGCTTGGCTCAAATGGGGATTGTCTCTATACGACTATATTGGCTCGACAAATCAAGCAGGATTATCCCAATTGCCATCTGACTTGGGCGATTTCATCTATTTGTAAAGGGACAGTTGAAGAAAACCCATTTGTTGATGAAATTTGGGAATTTCCTTTAGCTGGTTGGGCTGACATGGCAGCAGCTTGGTATGATTTTGAAAATCAGGCAAAAGCTCGTGCTGAGCGTGGTGATTTTGATGAAATATTTTTGACCCAAATTTATCCCAATAACTTTCAAAATTACGACGGTACTGTTCGACCATCTATTTTTAGAGCTTATCCAAAACCTATAACGGTTCCCATACAGAATATCTTACGATTACGAAGCAATGAGGTTGAAAAAGTCCAAAGTTTTGCCGAAAAGCATAATTTGCAGCAATCCAGTCATGTAATTCTGTTTGAATGTGCATCGAAAAGCGGTCAGTCTTTTGTTACACCGAACTATGCTTTATATATGGCTCAAGGGCTGATTTCTAAGCTGCCAGATTGCCAAGTTATTCTTTCATCTAATTTCCCAATTCCTCAAGGAAATCCCGGAATTATTGATGGTAGCACTCTTACCATGAGGGAAACTGCTGAATTGACTAAGTATTGTCACCTTTTTATCGGCTGTTCAAGTGGCATTACCCAAATTGCCCTTACAGACTGGGCTAAACCATTGCCAATGATTCAGTTATTGTCAAAATCAACATCTGCCTATGGTTCCATTGCTCATGATTTTGAGTATTGGGGAATGTCATCGGAACAAATTTTAGAGATGACAGATGTACCAGTGGAACACTTGATTGAATGTGTTTACACTGCATTCACAAAAACTTTTTCGGAAGCACGTCGAGATTTTCATCAACCAATAGTGATTGATTTTAATTACTATTTAGCCTATGTAAAGAGTTTTATTCTACAAAGAACAGAACAGTATTTCAAAGCGGTTCGCTCAATCTTATATACGGTGGAGCGATACGGCTGGCATCCCCAGTTAAAATTATTTGTACAAACTGAATTAATGCCGAAAATATGTCCTGGTAAAAAATTACCAGTCACTGATGAAGACTATAGCAAATTGTTACAAGAGTGGATTGATAGTTTTAACAAAGACTACGCATGGGCAGATGAGGGAGTGCCTCAGTATCGTATAGTTGATGCTCTTAGTAACGATCTCGGATTAAGAGATATCAACTTAATTATATTTCCCGACTGGAGCCAGTCAGAAGAATTAATCGCCGAAGATTTAGGAAGTGTCATTAAAGCTATTATGGCTCACCCAGATAAAAGCGAGATGACTCTACTGATAGATACTAGCAACATTTCTGATGAAGATGCCAATCTAGTTTTATCTAGCGTGGCGATGAATCTACTGATGGAAGAGGATTTAGATGTTTCTGAGGGACCGGAAATTTCACTGATGGGGCGGTTAAGTGAAATTCAGTGGGAAACTCTGATGACTTGCCTTGATGGTAGAATTATATTAAATAATGAGAATAAAGACGCGATCGCGCAGGTAAAAGCGGAGAACATAGCCTTAAATTTATTCGGTTTCAATTAAGCTTTTAATAACCCCAATTATTTTCTGTACGTTACCTAAAAAGTATTCATTTTATTTTAGGGGGGCGCTGCGATTTTACAATTCGCCAACGCAGAGATACCTAGGGCTTGCTGAATAAGCCTAAAACCCTTACATCAAAAGACTTTGGCTCGTTTAGGCGCTGATAATGTGTAAGACTCTGAGCTAAAATGAGTCAAAAGCCCAGCACACCATCACTTTCGTAATGTACCGAAAAGTTGACCCAACCCCAAAAGAGCCATCCAACTTTGACCTCCCC
>JBBSLN010000123.1:0-6424 GCA_038255205.1 Flavobacteriales bacterium | reverse complement strand
GTCGATGGCACCTGCACAAGCTTCAATGGACATGCCATCGCGCTCATCATTATGATAGGCAGGCATTCGGAATTGTTTGGTTAAAATTACGGTTCCTTTCTCCTTGTTGTAAAGCAGAATACACGTGCCATTTCCTCTATCATAACTTTCTCTTGATAAACGCTTCCAACTTCCATCTTTGAATTGATAATCATAGTCGATTTCATATAGCGTTGCCCACGCTTTGGAGAGGACTTTTTTTGTGATGTTTTTGAGTCGGTTTGACATTTAATTGTAACTATTTTATGTTTGGAGTTTCCACTTTTATTGATATCCAACTTTTTTTCATCTCAATATGATGTTCTTTTTCAGAGGTTTTTTCGAATCCGAGGGATTGATAAAATTTTTGAGCTTTGGTATTTATCTTGAAAACTTGCAATCGCATTTCTTTTGTTTCGGAATTAGCTCTTTGAATAATTTCTTGAATTATCACTTTCCCTATTCCTAAGTTCTGAAAATCTTTATCTATAAGTAAATTTTCTATAATGATTTGCTTGTCAGTTTCTTTAACCACTAAATATCCAACTCCTTGTTGTTTTAACTCGATTATTTTTATATCAGAAGCGATAAAATTATCTTTATGGATTTCCCATTGATGGGCTTCATTCCAACTCCATATTTTTTCTACATAAGGTTTAATCGAATTGGTTTTTATTCGATATGTTAGCACTAAATCTGAATTGGTTGCGGTTCTTAAGTTCAATTTTCTCAAAGCTGCTTTGATTATTTCATATGCTTTATTCTCAATACTAATTCATTTAATTCTCAAACTTATTTCTAGCCTCTATTTCAATCTTCAACTGATTGATTCTTGAATCCACTTGTCGTTTAAAGTCGGTATCTGCAATCGTTGCGACATTATCAATATATCTTACTACTTCTTGCCTTCTGATTTCTGAAAAATCCAAACCTTTCATATTGGCTCGCATCAATTCCTGAAGCATATTGAACTTGGTTTCATAATTCTGTTTGAAATACACTTCCGGATTATCGAACCATGATTGTTCCAAATCAAAATCGGTCAAACGCAACGAAATTGCGGATTGAATGTTCCTTACATCACGAGATGAGAAAAAAGGAAATGCCTTTTGCATATCTTGGTACAGATTTGCATAAAACAAATGGTCATTCGTTTTGAATCGGTTCTCAACTTTAGCATACACTTCCTTAACACGTTCTTCGGAAGGTTTCTCAACAATATTTAAGATTTCGCCCATATTCTTTGCAACTTTTTGAGCACTTAAATAAGAATAATTTTCAGGGTTTTTCATATTGATGAAATTAGGCATCGTGCCTTCCAATTTTCGCCACCATAGATAATCTTGGTCCAGAAAGTCATGTTCTGTTCGTGCGCCATCGATTTTGAAACGACCTTGAACACGAGAAATGACAGCTTTATCCAACATTTCCGGAAGATTCGTGAACAACCCAATGGAACTGTTACCGTAATTTACTGCATAAGCACCTTCTGTATATCTCAAAAAGACACCGATCACTTCCTTCACACCAGCGGAAACGCCTTGAGCGGTTCGTTCTTGTAAATTGTTTTCGGCGTCGTCGATTGGTGCGAAAATCAATTTTGTAGGGTCTTGCAAAGGTTTCATCCATTCTACCATTTTTTCCGCAGAGCCACCTTGAAAGGTTGAAATCAACGTGTCGGGCATTGGATGGAACAGAAATGGAATGTCAAGCCTATCACAATGTTCTTTCAATCGAGTTGCAATGGCTGCAATCAACATACTTTTCCCTGTTCCCGGAATTCCGTAGCCCATAAAAACAGGCATAAATCCTCCGAGTTCTTGAAATGGATTCTTTTTGGCCGTGAAATCATAGCTCAACATGCGTTCAGTCAATCGACGTGCAAAATGCTTTGCATCCTTGTTTCCAACGATTTGTTCGAAGAGTACTTTATTGAATTCGATGCTTTTGGCAGTTCCGGCGAAAACGTTGTTCCAACCTGAAATTGCGAATTCGCTTTTCTCTAATTTATAGGTTCTATCTAGGATGGTTTCCTGATATTCCAAAGTACCTTTTCGCATTTGGATTTCGTCAATCAATGCCTCAAAATACACAACTGTAAAATCAACTACATCTTTATCGCTTTTAATGATGTCAGGATGACCTAAATATTTATCATAGTAAAACAACGTACAGGCAATTCCTTTTAAAGGCGACATTAACGACACTTCTGGAATTCCTGCGAATTTTTGCTTCATGACGCTTAAATCATCGGAAGCAACTGATTTTAAATTATGCAAAATATTATACGCTGTGGCAAAAAGCATAAATGCAGTCGAGGTATGCAGTTTGCTTTCATATTCACGCTTACCATTGTTGTCCAAGGTTGATTTTCGTTCATTCAAACTCGATAATCCTGATGCATCGTAGTAACTGTCTTTTATCCAAATCCCAAGCGTAATCCCTTCTTGAACGGCAAAGAGCGTTTGGTTCAATAAAATCGGAATTGCAATAGACTCTGGTAAGAGACGTTTTTTCAATTCTAAAATAGTTCTGGAGACCGACGTGATTTCAGCCGTATTTGAACCGTTGTTTGCTCTTGATAAATACAATAAAATTGATTCGTCTTTGGCGTCTTTGTCTTTATTCTTTGCTCGCTGCCCCTGTTCCCATTGAATACTTTTGAGATAGGAAGTTGCTTCATCTCGAAGCATGTCGAGTTCGGATTGTTTTATGGGGAATGTTGAGTTGTGTTCCATGTATTAAGTCTTCAGTTGGCAGTCTTCAGTCTTCAGTACTTACTCGCGCCTTAATTGTTTATTTTTACAATCCGAATTTATCAGGATTGTTTATCATATAATTAATAAGTTTTCCTATTTCTTCACTTTTTTTCTGTAAATCTTGTCTTTTACTTTCGTCTATATATTCGCATGCTAAAGCAAAATCCAACCATAATTGAGTTTCAGAGTTTTCGCTATCAGCATCAGACAATTTGCTTTTAAAATGTCGAACATATTGCCGTTTTCTGTATGCTTCGGCAATGGCTGAACAAACGGCTCGACTTGAACGTATGATTTGAGATGATAAAACAAACTGCTCCGACTTTGGAAAAGTCTTTGTCAAATGGAAAATTTCCATAGCTAAATTAAAACCTTTTTGATATGCTAATAATGTTTTAAAACTCATTGTTTTTTAGTCTTCAGTTGGCAGTCTTCAGTCTTCAGTCTACAGTCTTCAGTCTTCAGTCCAGCTGCTATCATTACAGTTCCGAAAAGACTGATAACTCTTTTTTAGTCTCCAGTTCACAGTTTTTAATCTTTAGTCCAAATTATTATCGTTACGATTCCGCACAGACTGCCAACTGAAGACTGCCGACTGCAGACTTAATTTTTATCTATCTTCAATTCCGAAATCTGAACAGGCGCTTTCGCCAACTCATTCATAATCTCTGGTGTTTTGCTATATAATAATTGTATGATACGATGCGGTGCGAAAATATATTTTTGTTCAATCATCTTACTCCATTTCTGAAGTGTCTGTTTTGAAAAATAACCACCTTCCGTGAATTCACTTCCAGAAAATACTTCGTCCAATCTCAAGGAAATAGCAAACGATTCCAATGGTATATCCTTTGATGCGATGCTTTGAAGAATAGTATGTGTCACTACATCTTCATCTTTCGCAAATACCGTGTGGAACGGACCTAAATCGATACGTTTGATATGTTTTGGATGGACATCGACGAGTTTTCTGTCGATGGCATATGCCATAGTGTCCAAATTCATGTCTCTATCTGCGACGGTTTTCAGAACATCGTATATTTTTTCCTTTTCAGCATTGATATCCTTTCCGTAATAATCAAAGTACATAAAACAAACAAATGGTCGATTACTTGCCACATCAAAAAAGCTCCAACTAGTCATGTAATTTTCGTTATTTCCATCTGGCGCATCAATAATTTTTCCTTGAACAAATCGATTATAAATATATTTTTGCTCAACTGAAGTGTAGTAGACAATCGATGCTGCTTGAAAAAGTTTATCGCGTTTGACTGGCTTCTTCAATCGTAATAACTGGTCAAGGAAATCTTCTTGCAATTCGGCGACGTCTTTTAATTTGTTGACATAATTTTCGCGAAGGGATAAGTCGTTAAACAGATATCGGAATTCCAAATAATTTGGGAAGCCTGATTCGGTCAAATCCACTTTCATGTTATCTTCGTCGTCGTACATGTATTTAACGCGCATGGCTTCGATGGAATACAGGAGCAAATCGCAATATTGTTTAAAGAAAATAACTTCTTTATCAGTGCAGATTTTTTGCTCTTGCACACTTACAATCAACTCTTTTAAAGCAAAGTCTACCATTTTGTGGTAAAAGACATACTGCTCTTTCGAATTGAGATAGGCGGAATCTAATGGAGTTACGATTTGGTTTATGGACATTTTTTTAGTCTTCAGTTGGCAGTATTCAGTATGCATTAGGCAGTCAGCAGTTTGTCAAATTTTATTATGAATGAGAGTGTTTTCTCTTATCCTCGATTTGCGTTAGGGATTGAAGCGGTATCCTTTTTTCTTTTTTGAAAAAAGATATAGCGGAAAGCCCGACCGCGCTTTTTTGCGTGGGAACGCCATAAATAAATGATTGTTTTTATGTTGAAAAGACCTGTCAGGTTTTGAAAACCTGACAGGTCTAGATTAAACTTAAATTTTTAGGAAAGCAAATCATCACCTCCAACTTCTTTCTTTGGAGTACCAGCTGGTTTGCCTGCATCGTCGCCAGATGGTGCATTTGCATCTGCCTTATAATAATCTTCGAAAATTTCTTTCATATCGATGCCATAACGTTCAGCGAAATTTTTCTGAATATCAGCGTCCTTGCTTCGAATTTCGGTAAGTGCTTCAGCATAACTGCTATATACTCCTTGCATGATTTTTTCGTGGACTGGAATGTTTTCCATCATTTCCTGACGCGCCTTGGCACTTGCAGTATGCATCGAAGCGAGTGTTTGACCAATGTGCTCATCGGTTTTTACGCCTAAATGCTCTAAAATCGCAGCAAATTCTTGGTCTGTTCTGGCTTTTAAGGCGACGACATAACCGTCGTAATATTTTAAACGTTCTTCAGTATCTGATTTCAACTTCGCACGATGGGTTTGCAAATTACTACGTAATGAAGTCAATACCTTGATAGTCAAATTATGTTTATGAACGAAACTGTCTTTTGAGGCTGCCAAAGTGGTGTAAGCATTTTTAAGACCTTCCAATTCCTCGACTTTTTGCTCTATTGTTGTTACTTTGCCAACTGCTTGCGCATACTCGGCAGTTTGTTTGTCCACAATCTCTTCCAGTTCTTGACGCGCTTGTTTGAGCAAGGCGTAGTTTTCTTCGAGTTTTGCTTCAACTTCTTTCTTTTTCTCTAACGCTCTTGTATGGTTTTTTGTAGCTTCAACAATTGCGACCTGTAACTTATCTTCTACTTCTTTTATTTCAACCTCACGGTTTTTTAAGCGAGACACGGCTGCTTGCGACTTGAATGACAATTCACTCAATAAAGTTTGCACATCTGCCGTTTCAATACGCTGCTGAAACATGGCTTTCGCTTTATTGTCCGCACCTGCACGAACTTTTTCTGCTGCTGCAAATTCCTGTTCTTCTTTTTTTATTTTGCTTTTACGTCCCCAAAGATTGTTCCACCAGGTATCTGGTTTTTTTTGGGCATCTTCCAATTCAATTCTAGCACGTTCCAATTCTTTTTGGGCATCGTCTATGACTTTTTGTTCGTTGGCATTCAATGAAGAAAACTTCTCAAAAAGAATCCCGACTTCATCTTGATAATCCGTCAAATCCTTAATGGCATCCAACAGTGTGGTTCGGTCTTTTTCGGCCATACCAACGACATCATCAAGTGTGGCATTTAATATTTTCTGGCGAACCTCTGGGTCGTCTTCCTGTGCCAATTTAGATTTCATAGTATCAATGGCTTTTCCCCAATTGACATCCACTTTTTCGTTTTTCTGATTAGAATTGGTTTCTAATAAATCAAAATCATCGGCCATAATGCGTAGTGTATTTTAAGTTCTGTTAAACAATTTCTTTGCGAGTAGCAATTTCGTTAAAAAATATGAGTTTGAAAATTATTACCGCCTAAAATATTGGTAGCAGATGTTATAAAAATGTTACAGTTTGATGTGGAGAGTTTTTATGTTTGAGATTCGAATGTCGTATTTTAACCACAAGGACGCAAGGTTAACAACGCAAGGAGCGCAAGGTTTCTTCCCACTTCCCATAGCCATCGGGAGGCAAATTTGCGAAGATTCTTGGTTGGATTTTTTTTGGTTCGATAACTCTAAAATAGCTGAAATTCTTTGCGAACATTACGTAAATCTTTGCGCCCTTGCGGTTGTAAAAAACTCTCTTTCTAAGTT
>JBBSLN010000122.1:0-6438 GCA_038255205.1 Flavobacteriales bacterium | reverse complement strand
GAGTTAATAAACGATATGCTGAAGGCTAAAAACAAAGGTTTGAAAACACAGCCTATCAAGAAAAAGGAAAAGGAATTGATGCATTGTGACTCGGAATAGAGTTCAGTCGGCAGTAGGCAGTCGCAGTCGCAGTCACAGTCGCAGTCACAGTCGCAGTCGCAGTCACAGTCGCAGTCACAGTCGCAGTCGCAGTCGCAGTCGCAGTCGCAGTTAGTATTGAAGTTTAAAATAAAATTAAAAAACTATAGTTCGTTTTTGATGCTATAAACGCTCTTTTAAAAATAATATCATAAAAACCATTCGCTTTGCGCTCGATCTCTATCGGGATTGCGCCTATTCGAGAAATCAAATAAAATGAAAAAAATATATTCAATAGTACTAACCTTATTTTGTGCAACTTTCACCTTTGCACAACAAACACCAGCGCCAAAACAAACCAAAGCCATCGCTATCATGGGCGCGACAGCGCATATTGGGAATGGTGAGCAAATAGCAAACAGCCTTATCATCTTTAAGGATGGTATGATTGAAACAGTTGTAGATGCTACGACTGTAAAACTGGACATTTCAAATATGGAAGTCATTAATGCGAATGGCAAACATGTATACCCAGGGTTTATAGTTCCAAATTCTACTTTGGGATTGGTTGAAATTGATGCCGTTAGAGCTACTAGCGATGATGATGAAATTGGCGGTATGATTCCACACATTAGAAGTCTTATTGCTTACAATGCAGAATCTAAAGTTGTAGAATCGATGAGACCTAACGGAGTTTTACTGGGACAAATTACACCTAGAGGAGGACGTATTTCTGGCACCTCATCCATTGTGCAATTTGATGCGTGGAATTGGGAGGACGCGGCAGTGAAGGCCGATGACGGCATTCATATGAATTGGCCAAGTAGTTTTACAAGAGGTCGCTGGTGGCTAGACGAAGACCCAGCTCTTAAATTGAACGAAAAATATAGCGAAGAAGTAGCTGAAGTCACTTCCTTTTTTAACGAAACAAAAGCATATGTAGAAGGAAACAAATCTCCTATCAACTTAACATATAAAGCAACGGAAGGTTTATTCGATGGTTCAAAAAAGCTATACATCCATGTCGATAATGAAAAGGGTATTATAGACGCTGTCCATTTCGCCAAAGACAATAAGGTAAAATCGATGGTCATTGTGGGTGGAGCCGAAGCTTACAAAGTGGCTGATTTATTAAAACAAAATGACATTCCTGTGCTTTTGATGCGAGTCCATTCAAGACCCGAAAATGAAGATGATGATTACGATTTACCATTTAAAATGGCAAAATTATTGGTTGATAAAGGCATACTAGTAGCTTTAGAAGCAAGTGGTCAAATGGAACGTATGAATTCAAGAAACCTTCCTTTTTATGCTGGTACGACGGTCGCGCATGGTTTATCTAAAGAACAAGCCTTACAATTAATCACATTGAACACTGCAAAAATATTGGGAATCGATAAGGAGTATGGAAGCTTGGAAGTTGGCAAAAGTGCTACCTTGTTTATTAGTGAAGGTGATGCTCTTGACATGAGAACGAATCAATTGACACATGTATTTATTGATGGCCGTTCTGTAAGTCTTGAAACGCATCAGACAGAGTTGTGGCATCGGTATGAGGATAAGTTCAATTCGAAGCAATAAATATTGAGAAGACAGAAAAAAGAATAGAGAAAAGACTTAAGACATAAGAAGATAGGACGTAGGACTAAAGAATAGATAGTGTTTAAGAATGTTTTGTTTGCTGTCGGTTCGAGCGGAGTCGAGAACTGCATCTCGACTCCGCTCGAAGTGACAGTTTTATTTTTAGGTTAATGTATTTCTTCGGCGCCTTCAGGCATCATGTACATTTTTAAGTTCATCTTATCTGTGGTCAAGCTGATATTTGTGAATTTAACATCATTCTTTTTAATCGTTGGCGCATTGTTCTCAACGGCATACCAAGTCAATGTTTCTGGAAGTAACAATCCCTCAACCTCTTGCCATTGTGAATATTTAATAAAATGCCATTCTTTTGCTTTTTCTTTGGTAAAATAAGTCACCGTATAGCCTAACCAAGACATTTTATTGGTGTCGGCATCATAATAAAGTATATACTCATCTTCAGGCGATTCACCTACTCCACTTTCATAAGAAATCTTGATGCCTGGATAGGTTTTGCCTTCAAACTTTAATGATTCGACATCAGAATAAATGATACCATCATCAGCCAAGATAAAAGGCATTGCATAGAAATAGAACATCAAGTTATAATAGAATTTAGGATTCCCTTCATATTTGCTTTTGCTAGAAGACTTCATCCAAACATTTTCGCCGTCAAAACCGATGGTGTGCTTTGGCATTTCCACCAATGAATAACGTTCTTTCAAATCTGTAGTTGTGATTTCGTTACCGTCAGGTTTCTCCATGCTAAATTCTAAGGTTCGCATTTCCTTCCATGTTTCTAGACCGCCGTGAGCTTCAAATACTTTTGAAAGACTCTCTGGATATTTTGGTTTTTCGACTTCTTTCGGAATTTCAGTCTGATCCTCTATTGGTTTTTGAGATTCTGAATTTTTATCTTTACAGGAACTCATTGATAGGAGTAATACCAATAATAATGTGAGTTTTTTCATGATTAGTGTTTTTTTTCATTTCCTGGACCCTAATTGACCTCAGAAAGAATAGAATATTTGTATTAGTGTAACGGAATTCTTTGTTGTATCAAATTTACAACGTTTACATTAAAATAATTTACTTTTGTTTTCCAAATGACTAAAGAAATAACAAGCGCACAAAATTCCTATATTAAGAATTTAGTTCAATTAAAGGATAAATCGCGTGATCGCAAAAAATCAGGAACGTTCTTGATTGAAGGCGAACGAGAAATTAGTTTGGCAATCAAAGGCAACTATGAGATTGAGACTATTTTGTATTATCCTAAATTATTTTCAGAAGTAAAACTAAACAACTTAACTACTCCACAACAAACAACGATACAAATCAGCCAAGAAGTTTATCAAAAACTTGCCCATCGTGACACAACAGAAGGAGTACTGGCTGTCGCCAAAAGCAAATCACATGATTTAAAGAACATAAAATTCCATTCAAAAAACCCTCTGATATTAGTAGCCGAAGCACCTGAAAAACCAGGAAATATTGGCGCTTTACTGCGAACCGCCGACGCCGCCAATGTCGATGCTGTTATTATTGCAAATCCAAAAACCGATTTATTTAACCCAAATATCATTCGCTCGAGTGTTGGTTGTTTGTTCACCAACCAAATTGCAACTGGAACGACCTCTGAAATCATTTCATTTCTAAAAGAACATAATATTCAGATTTATTGCGCAGCTTTGCAAGCCTCCGTAGAATATCACACACAAGATTTTACAAAACCAACTGCCATTGTAGTGGGAACAGAAGCCACAGGTTTGAGTGAGGACTGGATTGACAATTCAACCCAAAATATCGTTATTCCAATGCAAGGAGAAATTGATAGCATGAACGTCTCCGTTGCCGCAGGAATTATTATTTTTGAGGCGAAAAGACAACGAAACTTTCTTTAATCGTCATTGCGAGGCACGAAGCAATCTCATGATGTAGAACTGAATTTTAATTGAACCTAAAAACAAAATGTTGCTTCGACTTTTGCAAAGTCTCGCAATGACAGATAAAAAATGAACTCAACACCCCTATTCTACATCATCATCGCCATCATCATCATCGATTTTATCGTTGACAAAATTCTCGATGCTTTAAATGCCAGAAGATATAACGACCCTATTCCAGAAGAATTACAGGATGTGTATGATGAAGACGACTATAAAAAATCACAAGCTTATAAGGCGACCAACTATAAATTCGGATTGTTGACCTCAACGTTTTCCATTATTTTAACTTTGGGATTTTTGCTTTTTGATGGTTTCGAATATGTTGATAACATTGCTCGAACTTATAGTGATAATCCAATTATTATTGCTTTGATTTTCTTCGGAATCATTATGCTGGGAAGTGATATCATCACAACACCATTTTCATATTACACAACCTTTGTAATTGAAGAAAAATTCGGTTTCAATAAAACCACCAAGAAAACCTTTTGGCTCGATAAGATAAAAGGTTTGCTGATGATGGCGGTTGTCGGTGGTGGCATTCTGTCCTTGATTATTTGGTTCTATCAATTTGCTGGCGACTATTTCTGGTTGTATGCTTGGGGACTTGTGACGGTGTTCACCATTTTTATGAATATGTTTTATGCCAAATTGATTGTGCCTATTTTCAACAAACAGAAACCTTTGGAAGAAGGCAGTTTGCGTGATAAAATTTCAAATTATGCACAATCGGTTGGTTTCAATTTGGAAAAGATTTTTGTAATAGATGGTTCCAAGCGAAGTACCAAAGCCAATGCCTATTTTTCTGGTTTTGGAAGTGAAAAACGTGTAACGTTGTATGATACTTTAGTGAATGATTTGAACGAGGAAGAAATTGTTGCAGTCTTGGCGCATGAAGTCGGACATTATAAAAAGAAACATATCATTTTCAATTTGATTGCTTCGATTCTATTGACCGGATTGACGCTTTATATTTTGTCTATTTTTATTTCCAATCCGTTATTGTCTAATGCACTTGGTGTAGAAATTTCTAGTTTTCATGTAGGATTGATTGCGTTTGGACTCCTCTACTCGCCTATTTCTGAAATCACGGGGTTTATCATGAATCATTTTTCACGTAAGTTTGAATATCAGGCAGATGATTATGCGAAATCTACATATGCTGGGCAGCCATTAATTACTTCATTGAAGAAATTATCAAAGAATAGCTTGAGTAACTTAACGCCTCACCCAGCCTATGTTTGGGTGCATTATTCGCATCCGACGTTGTTAGAGCGTGTGAAGAATTTGAAGCAATGATTCAGTTGAAACTATCGTTATTACTAATAGTAAAAAAGTTTCCATCTCTGTGAGTTTCCTATAATAGGAAAACTCACTAAAATTTCGGACATTTAAAATGTAAAATTCATTTGCCATGACAACAGTTGATAAAATCAGAAACGGATTGATAGATAAAATTCTTACTATTAAAAACAAGGACTTTTTAGAAGCGCTGGATACACTTGTATCCTAAAGTGCTGATGAATCTGAAATTATGGAGTTGACAAGTGAACAGAAAATGATGTTGGAAATGAGCGAGCAGGACATTAAAAACGGAACATTAATTTCTCAAGAAGCGATGGACAAAAGAAATCTCGAATGGTTAAACGAACTGTAGCATGAACTAAGACAGCTGACTTACAATTCGTTGGAATTCTGAAATTCTGGGTCAAAAACAATAAATCAAATTCCTATTCAAAAAAACTCGTTTACTTGGTTGCTGAAAGAGCAAAACAAATATCGGAGACACCTTAGATTTTCAAATCGACTGACTTCAAGGATACACGAGTCGCATCTTTAAATAATTTCAGCATTTATTATAAAATTACCGATACTCAAATCATAATTTCTGCATTTTGGGACAATAGACAGAGCCCGAAAAAACTTTTGCAAATTTTAAAGAATAAAAACTAATCGATGTTAACACAGGATTAAATCTTACTTAATTTAGATTTTAGAATTCAGTCCCACACCTAATTCTATCCAAACGTGCCAAATAAGCCATCAGCAAGGACCTTCTCGCGTCGCTTTTTATGAGCGAAATATTGATCGATTCACTATTGATCAAAACTTCCACTTCTTAAAGTCTAAAACGTAAACCCAAACTTCATTCCGCCCCAACCAGCAGATCCAAGCGTTGAAATCTCTCTGGTAATCAAACTTCTGGAAAACTCAATATAGAGCGTCCGTGTTTGTAGCACCAACCCATAATCCAATCGTGCGGTTAATCGTTCGATGTCACTATTAGGAATTGTGTAAGGGCTGCTTTGGTTGAAAACACTGCCTTGAAGTGTGGCGTCATAACCTATCACACTGACTGTCGGTTGTGAATAGAGATTCAGAGCAAATCCTTTTTTGGAGTTTGTGAAAGGCGAATTTACGATTCCAATCGTCGTATTGAATCCCAGCGACGCATTGGTAAACAAAGTTCCCAATTGTACACTCGAAATTCCCTGAAGTGTGAATAATTCTCGATACGTAAATAACTGTTTCTCATAACTCACTCGATAATTGAGCACCACATCATTTTTTATTTGATGTCGCCATCCCAAAGGTTCTTTATTGCCAGTTACTTTATGGATGCCCACTTGCATTTCTTCGCCAAAAGCACCAGGACCAATGAGCCCAAGACTCAATGACGACACTAATCTCGATTTTCGAATCGTATCCGTCGCAACCACAAAACTCTTTAGCATGATGGCTGCCGCAAACGGTCTGTCTCCCACTTGAATTTCGGGCCGTTCGTAATGATTGGGCGTATAACCTATGTGCTCAATGGCAAGTCCATATT
>JBBSLN010000121.1:0-6442 GCA_038255205.1 Flavobacteriales bacterium | reverse complement strand
GAGGCTGTCGCATCTTTGCCTTGTTGAATTGACCGAACGATATTCAATAGTATTAACTGTTTAACGTAAAAATTTAGAAATCATGAGCACATTAAGAAACAAAGTACAGTTGATTGGTAATCTAGGAAACGATCCTGAAATCATCAATCTTGAATCAGGAAAAACATTGGCAAAATTTTCAATCGCCACCAATGAGAGTTACAAGAACGCGAAAGGCGAAAAAGTAACAGACACACAATGGCATAACGTAGTTGCTTGGGACAAAACCGCGAAAATTGTTGAAAGCTACTTAACAAAAGGAAAGGAAGTGGCAGTGGAAGGCAAATTGACCTCCCGCAGTTACGAAACCAAAGAGGGTGAAAAACGTTACATCACAGAAATTGTCTGTAGCGAATTAATGATGTTGGGAAGCAAGTAAATCAAGTTCCAAAAAAAGATAAATTCCAAATTCCAGCACACTTTAATTGGAATTTGGAATTTTCCTTTTTAGAATTTCTTCTTTTTTTAATTTGTAAATTTGAAAATATGATTGCACAAGACTCTATCCATTCACTGCTCAAAGCTCATTTCGGTTACGACAGTTTCAAACCAAACCAAGAAAAAATAATCAACGACATTCTCGACGGGAAGGACATTCTCGCCATTATGCCGACAGGTGGCGGAAAATCCCTTTGTTTTCAGTTACCCTCTTTGGTAATAGAAGGCACAGCTATTGTCATTTCGCCATTGATTGCCTTGATGAAAGACCAAGTGGATGCCCTTCAGGCCAATGGAATCGCATCTGCATTTTATAACAGTAGCCAGCAACAGAATGTTCAGAACGATATACTTTCTAAATTGACCAAAGCAGAATTGCAATTGCTCTATGTCGCTCCGGAAAGCTTGACAAACCTATTGCCGTATCTATCGGAACTCAAAATCAGTTTAATTGCGGTCGATGAAGCACATTGCATCTCTTCTTGGGGACACGATTTTCGTCCGGCCTATACGCAGTTGGGCTATCTTAAAAAGCAATTTCCTAAAACTCCCATTGCAGCTTTTACCGCAACTGCTGATAAAGCGACGCAAGAGGATATCCTGACTCAATTACAGATTCCAAAAGCCTCCGTTCACTTGGCGTCTTTTGACCGAAAAAATCTTTATCTTGAAGTACGTCCTGGAACGGATCGTATCAAACAGATTCTGAAATTTCTACAATCTAGACGTGACGAGAGTGGCATCATTTATTGTTTAAGTCGAAAGAGCACGGAAAAATTAGCGGAAAAACTTAACGTTAGCGGTTTTAAAGCCAAAGCCTATCACGCAGGTCTTTCTTCAGAAGAACGCAATACAATTCAGGAAGATTTTATCAATGACCGCGTGCCAATTATAGTCGCTACGATTGCTTTTGGAATGGGAATCGATAAAAGCAATGTACGTTGGGTCATCCATTATAATATGCCGAAGAATATTGAAGGTTATTATCAAGAAATCGGTAGAAGTGGTCGTGATGGGTTGCCTGCCTATAACCTGTTGTTTTATAGTTTTGCGGATGTGATTCAGTTACGACAGTTTGTTCAAGGGACTTCAAATGAAACTTATCAAATCGCCAAACTCGAACGCATGCAACAGTTTGCTGAAGCCTTGAGTTGTCGTCGTATTGCCTTGCTTAATTATTTTGGCGAACATTTGACAGAAAATTGCGGCAATTGTGATATTTGTAAAGCACCACCAAATTATTTCGACGGAACCATTTTGACCAAGAAAGTATGCTCTGCAGTCGCGAGATTAAAGGAAGAAGAAGCTTTAGGCATGGTCGTGGACGTGTTAAGAGGTGCTCAAAACGCTCAAGTTTTAGACAAAGGCTATCAAACCATCAAAACCTATGGGGCGGCCAAAGAGGTTTCTTGGCTCGATTTACAACAGTATTGTGTGCAAATGATTAACCAAGGAATTCTAGAAATCCGCTTTCATGAAAATGGACGACTGTTATTGACACCGTTGGCGAAAAAGATTTTGTTCGAGGATAAAAAAGTTCGTTTGGCAACGCTGCAAAAATTAACAGCCGAAACTCGAAAAGAACGTTCCAAAACCACCATGGATGATGGATTGTTTGAAAAATTGAGAAAACTCCGTTCCATAATTGCCATTGAAGAGAATGTACCAGCGTATATTGTGTTTAGTGATGCAAGTTTAAAGGATATGGAAGCACAATTACCTTCTACAGAATCTGAATTTGCAAACATTCTCGGGGTTGGTCAGGTAAAACAGGACAAATATGCGATTCGATTCCTAAAAGTGATTGCTGAACACCAGTCAACTTTAAAAAGCAAATTACCTACTCACGAACAAAGCTATGAGCTTTTTAAGCAAGGGAAAACTATTGAGGAAATTGCTGTTAAAAGAGGTTTTAAAGAAGATACAATTTACAGCCATCTCATTAAAAAGCACGAAGAAGGTGAACCGATTGATTTGAATCAGTTCATTAATTCTGAAGAAATTGAAATGATTCACAAAGCAAAAGATGATTTGGGTGAAATTGAAGGCTTAAAGCAACTTTTTCTACATTTTGATGAGCAGATACCATATTGGAAATTACGGTTGGGATTATATTTGGAGAATTGAAAATATCATACTATCAAAGTCCTCAATTCGAGGACTTTTTTTAGACACTAAATCAATCAATAGTGATGGTTTTTATTTCTGATAAAAAACTGCCATCTCCAGTTGCACCTTCGATGCATAGTTCAATTGTTGGGTTGCCAGTGTCAAATATATTGAAATTCAAAAAGCCTTTGGCATCCAATGACACACTTGGCTTCCATCCTATAGCGCCATAATCTGTGAAAAATGAATTTGTGTAAGAATTATAGACTGGTGTGTAAAATTGTTTCTTTTCACTAAATGTTAGAGGTACCTCAAATTCCTGATAGCTTTTTCCGTAAATTTTATATAGTGATAAGCTCGGATCAGTATAAATTTTAATCACACCTGCACTCCCGCGAACACCTTCCCCAAAACCATTTTTGTCAATGACGATATAATCCACATTGTTCATTTGGTAATTGAGAAGTAGATTAAAATCGAATAGCAGCATTTTATCTAAATATACTAACGGAACTCTGTTATTTGGTGTTGGCGAACTTGTATTAACAATTGTCAGCGATGAGCCGTCGCTATTGACCCTAAATCCTTTGGCTGATAAATAGGAGGCAATATCAAAATATTGTTGGCGTTTTGCATCATCAAAAATATCGATGTTACCCTGACTGTTTCGTTTCAGTTTTTCTAAACGTGAAGCTTCCTTTTCGGTGGTGATGACCACCTCATTTAATTCTTCTACTTTGTCCCAAGCTGGCTTGAACGTGGTCGATTCAGAATAATCCATAACAGTTATGCCTTTCGGCTTCAAAACCTTAAAATCTAAATTAAAAGATGGAATTTGTGATGGATTAAATTGAAGATATAAAGAAGGCTTTTCAACTTTCCCATTGTTAAGGATTTCTCCGATTTTCAGTTTGTCATTTTCGTAAGGGAAAAATTCAGTTCGTTGAAACGTTTTTTCATCTTTATCGAGTGCCAAAAGATTTGATTTGCTTTTTCTGGTTGGGTAAATAAGATATTGACCCGTTTCCTTTCTGTTGACCGCTGCATTAATCGTGATTCCTGTTTCAAAATCATAGAGGTTTTTCGGCGGATTCGTAAATAGATAACTCCAATCATAACTGCTCCAACCTTGGGTAAGCAATAGATTGTCTAAATAATACTTTTTCTTGCGATCAATGTCTGTGAAGTAATAAGCACCATTTTCAATATAACCCTTAACATAAGGTTGTAATAAAGTGTACGATACTATGTTGTGCGGGTGATTATAAGACTTGGTCCCTTTGGGCAATACCGAAATACTAAAATTATTGAATTTGGATAGATTAGCTTGCGTGATAGGTAATTTGATAGAGATAGAGTCCATGTCTTTTGCCGTCACAACATTCCCGGATTTTAGAAATTGTAACCCATCATACTTGAAAAATAAACGTTCCAAAATAGGATTTTGCTGCTCGTCAAATAAAGTAATGATATTAATGCCTGCGAATAAATCGTCATAATCTACAACTTTTGTCAGTTGAGCGGAGTCTCCAAAATTGATTCCGACGGCCTTAATTGTTTTTCCGTTATGGAAGGTAAGAGCCAAGTTTTTGTTTTTTACTTGAGACAGTGTCATCTCATTCGTATTAAAAGCAAGTGCGATTTTTGACCCCAAATCTGTCAATTTTAGATTGATGCCTGTGGGCTCTGCAAATCCTAAATTTTTCTCCTGGTTTTTGTTGTTGATAGTATATTTAGCTATATATGTGACCCCATCTTGAGCGATATAACTGAATTTCCCAATACCAAATTCATTCGTCTTAAAACTCGTGATTTCCATGCCGCTGTCATTGACAATTTTACCTTCGATGTGAGGGATGCCATAGCCTAAACTGTTTTTTATTACTACGCCTATCGAGTTTTCTGCGTTGGCCACAATATGACCACCTTCTGGTAGAAATTGTGCATCAACCAGATTTGTGATTGTTGTTGTTTTGACTTCTGAAGTCACATCAGTATCAATAATTTCAATGGATTGTGAATAAAAGTTGAGTTCGTTAAAATTTCGCATCCAATTTGTATAGGCCTTAAATGTATAGCTGCCAGAAGTAAAAAGACTATCCACAAAAAACTGACCTGAAGCTATTCCATTTTCAACCCGTACTAAAGCTTTCTTGATAGGAACGTCATTCGGGTCGCTTATGGTGCAATATAAATTAATTGTAATATTTGAAAGTGATTTGTTGTTTTTATCAAACACATAGGCTGTAAACCCCAACGTTTCCCCTTTTAAATAAAGAGATTTATTGAGATGTACATAAACCACTTCTCTCGGAATTTTTGTGTAGTCGTTAAAAGGTTTTAGAACCTTGGTTTCTAAAGTTGTTTCTTGAGAATAACAACAATGACTCAAGAGGACTATAAAGGAGAACAAGAAAAGAAATGTTTTGTGTGACATAGAGGCGGTTTTCAAAATAGTATTGGTTTATCAAAAATTTATCTGCAAGAATTTTTCTAAAAATAAATCAAAAATTCACGACGAAAAAAGATTTTTCTTAAGAAATAATGATTTTTAAATGATTAAACTGATTAGTCTTTAAAATTTATAACGAATCGTTAAAAGATAGCCCGTCTTTGTAAATCCTTCACTATTTTTATAAAAAGTTAATTAAAATGTCCACTCAACCAAAACTTACCAGATTCAAACAAAATGTATTGTCGCGTTATCAGATATACAATAGTATTTTCATGACCTTGCCTTTCGACACCATCACCAAAACTGGTGTCTTGTTGCCCTTGTTCCATGAAACCTGTCAAAAAGGATTTGCCCAAGGTGATAACCCGACGACCATTGTGGATACGTTTTTTAAGAAATATCAAGCACGACGAAGTAAAGAAAGTCAATTGAGTTTGTTGTTTCGATTTATTCAATATATTGAGCGACAAGTAGTACTGTTTGACGCCATTGAAGATGCTTCGTTTCCGATTGTGAATAACATGGATGGTATTGGTACCTTGAGGAGTCTAAAAGAGTCCGCAAGTTCTGACCAAAAACTTGAAACCTTAAGGCAGTATTTGGAAGAATTTAAGGTCCGTATTGTATTGACAGCACATCCAACTCAATTTTATCCTGGAGCCGTTTTGGGCATTATTACAGATTTGACCAATGCTATCAAAAAGAATGATTTGTTGACCATTAATGATTTGTTGGCACAATTAGGCAAAACACCTTTTTTGAAGGAGCAAAAACCAACGCCTTATGACGAAGCAGTAAGCCTTATCTGGTATCTGGAGAATGTGTTTTACAAATCTTTCGGAACGATCTTCGACTATATCCAACAAAACATATTTGAAGATAAACCATTGTCAAATGATATTATAAATATTGGTTTTTGGCCTGGAGGTGACAGAGATGGAAATCCCTTTGTAACGCCAGAAATCACATTAAGAGTTGCAAGACGTTTAAAACATACCATTCTAAAAAATTATTACAGAGATGTCAGAAGT
This sequence comes from Flavobacteriales bacterium, assembly GCA_038255205.1. Taxonomy (GTDB): domain Bacteria; phylum Bacteroidota; class Bacteroidia; order Flavobacteriales; family Flavobacteriaceae; genus JBPOFM01. The sequence goes on along the minus strand of JBBSLN010000121.1, from coordinate 370 downwards.
CTGAAACGAAAACTGACATTTAAAGGCGTTGAAGAACGTTTGTCGCATTTAGAGTCCAAATTATATGAAAGCAGCATCAGTCCAATTGCTCAACATTCTATAGAACTGGATGATTTCGTAAATGAATTGGAAGCCATAAAAGCCATTATTATAAAAGACCATCAATCTTTATATCTTAACGATATTCAAAGCTTAATCAATAAAACCAAACTCTTTGGATATCATTTTGCCATATTGGATATTAGACAGGACAGTCGCGAACACGCAACGGATTTCAATGCGATGGTGGAAGCACTGATGAACTCTGGAAGTGATATCTTCCCAAGGAATTATCACGATTTGACTCAAAAAGAACAAGTTAAAATACTAT
>JBBSLN010000120.1:0-6517 GCA_038255205.1 Flavobacteriales bacterium | reverse complement strand
ACCATTTTTCCGGGAATTTTCCAATTGGCTATATCACCTTCCTCTGACACTTCCATCGCACCAAGAATCGTCAAATCCACATGCTTGCCGCGTATCATTGCGAAACTCAAGGAGGAATCAAAAAAACTTGCTCCTGGAAGTGTGGTAATGGTTTGTTTTCCTGCGTTGATGATATCTGCATCTTCTTCGCCTTCAAATGGAAATGGCCCCATCCCAAGCACACCATTTTCACTTTGAAATTCGACTTCTATATCATCCCTTACATAATTTGCCACTAATGTTGGTATACCTATTCCAAGATTGACATAATAGCCATCTTTGACTTCTTTAGCTATACGTTTTGCAATTCCTGTTTTGTCAAGCATAATTTTATTATTTACAATGAATAGGTCTCGACTCCGCTCGACCAGACAGTATTTTTAATTTTTAGTTCTAACAGTTCGTTGCTCGATTCGTTTTTCATAGTCTTGACCTTGGAAAATGCGCTGAACAAAAATTCCTGGGATGTGTATTTGGTTCGGGTCTAAACTTCCGACTGGCACTAATTCCTCAACTTCTGCGACTGTAATTTTTGCCGCACCACACATCGCTGGATTAAAGTTGCGTGCCGTTCCTTTAAATATTAAATTGCCTGCTGCATCACCTTTCCATGCTTTCACAAAAGCAAAATCTGCATCAAAGGCTTTTTCCAAAACGTACATCTTCCCATTAAATTCACGTGTTTCCTTTCCCTCTGCTACTTCCGTTCCATAACCAGCAGGTGTATAAAATGCTGGAAAACCCGATTGGGCGGCTTTACAGCGTTCTGCCAAAGTTCCTTGTGGCACCAATTCCACATCGAGTTCGCCACTCAACATTTGGCGTTCAAATTCATCGTTTTCGCCTACGTAAGATGAAATCATCTTTTTTATTTGTCGTTTATGGAGCAATAAACCAAGCCCGAAATCATCGACACCTGCGTTATTGGATATACAGGTCAAGCCATTCACGTTCATTTTTACCAAGGCATTGATTGCATTTTCTGGAATACCACATAATCCAAATCCGCCTAGCATCAAAGTCATATCGTCTTTAACACCATGCATGGCTTCAGTGATATTAGCTACTTTTTTGTTAATCATTTTATAATCTCTTTTGAATCTGAAAATTACAAAATAAAAAAGCCAATCTAAAACTCTATGTCATTTTAGATTGGCTTTATTTGTATTTTCTATATTTTTAGAAATCCAGTTCATCCACAAACCCACCTTCAATATCTGAAGTTGAATCGCCACGATATCGACTACAATTCACATTGATGGAAAGGTCTTTCGGTCTTTCAAATTCGGCTGTCGAAACATCTAAGGTTTTATCGGCATAACAGCTCTTCATATACATGCCCCAAATAGGTAATGCCATTGAGGCTCCTTGTCCATAGGTAATTGTTTTAAAGTGTGCAGCCCTATCTTCAGCGCCTACCCATACACCAGTAACCAAATTAGGGACCATGCCCATAAACCAACCATCACTTTGATTCTGCGTAGTTCCGGTTTTTCCGGCTATTGGATTCGTAAATCCGTAAGGATAGCCAGTAATAATTTCTTTGTAGACTTGATTTTCGGTTCCCCAAGTAGTTCGCAATCGTGTTCCCGAACCTCCTTCGGTCACTCCTTCCAGTAAATTGCAAGTAACATAGGCGACTTCTTCACTTAAAACATCTTTGGATTCTGGTGTAAATTGAAATAGGGTTGTTCCATTTTTATCTTCAATACGAGTTATCATTACTGGCTTGTTGTACACACCCTTATTAGCAAACGTTCCGTAAGCAGCGACCATTTCATATACGCTCAAATCTGGTGTTCCTAGAGCGATCGCTGGCACAGGTGGAATCTCGGATTCAATTCCTAACTTTCTGGCCATTTCAATAACTGGTTCCGGACCTACTTGATCCATTAAACGGGCTGTAATCGTATTTATAGAATTTGCCAAAGCGTTCTTTAAAGTTTTAAAACCTCCGTATTTATTATCTGAATTATCTGGGCTCCAAGGTAATGGATTTCCAAATTTTCCAGCTTCGATTGTTATTTTCGTATTTGGGAATGTATCACATGGTGAATAATGTAACTGATCTATCGCCGTCGCATACACAAAGGGTTTAAAGGTCGAACCCACTTGACGTTTCCCTTGTTTCACGTGGTCGTATTGGAAATGTCTCATATTGATACCGCCTACCCAAGCCTTCACATGTCCAGTCTGTGGCTCCATAGACATGACGCCTGTATGCAAAAATGATTTGTAATAGCGCATGGAATCCATCGGTTTCATGATGGTATCGATTTCTCCTTTCCACGAAAAAATGGTCATTGGTGTAGGTTTTTCGAAAGAGGCAACAATTTCCTTTTCAGATTTTCCTTCACGCTTCAATACTCGCCAGCGTTCCGTTTGACGCATACTATTGTTCAATAAATTTTCTACTTCTTCAGAATTCAAACCAACAAAAGGTGCTGTTTTATTGCGTTCCGGAGTGTTTTGATTAAAAAATTCAGCTTGTAATTTTGCCATATGTCTCTCAACAGCGTCTTCAGCATACTTTTGCATACGTGAATCAATCGTGGTATGGATTTTTAAGCCACTATTATAAAGATTGTATTTTGAACCATCTGGTTTTGGATTGTTTTCTATCCATTTTTTCATAAAGTCTTGAAGATAAGCTCTAAAATAAGTTGCAGAACCTTCCTTATGGGATTGTGGTGAATAACGTAATCCGAGATCTAATTTCCGAATGGAATCGTTGGTATTTTCTTCTATGAAGTCATATTTTGCCATTTGGTCCAGTACGACATTTCTTCGATTTTTGGTGCCTTCTGGATTGCGATGTGATCTTGGATTATATAATGAGGAATTTTTAAACATACCGACTAGCATTGCTGACTCCTTAAGGTCTAATTCATTTGGCTCCTTTCCAAAATAAATACTCGCAGCGCTTCGGATACCGTCTGCATTGTTTCCAAAATCGTATATATTAAAATACATGGCGATGATTTCCTCTTTAGTATATTGACGCTCCAAACGCGTGGCAATGACCCATTCTTTTATTTTTTGAGTTGCCGTTTCAAATTTGTTTTTAGATCTAACGCCAACAAATAATTGTCTCGCTACTTGTTGTGAGATAGTGCTTGCCCCGCCCCTTTTTCCTAAAAAAAAGAAAGCTCTTAAAGTCCCTCTTGCATCTATACCAGAATGATCGTGAAAGCGTACGTCTTCAGTTGCAATTAAGGCATCCACCAAATTTTTAGGAAGTTCACTATAATCGACAGGGGTTCTATTATCATTCAAATAAAATTTTCCCAATGTTTTACCATCGGAGGAAATGATTTCTGTTGCAAGATTTGTGTTTGGGTTTTCCAAGACGGTATAGTCGGGCATTTCGCCAAATGCACCCCACGATGCCAATAAAAACGCTAAGACTATAAAAAGAATACCTCCTAAAAATGTCATCCAGAACCATCTGATATATTTAGAAAAGTCTTGTGTTGCTGTTTTCTTTTGTGCCATGGTCAAAAATTATTTGGTTGTAGTTTCGATACGAAAACCGACATCTGTAATTCCTTCTAGTTTATCAACGCCATTTATATCACCATTATTACGCATAGCATGTTGAATTTTGATATTATAATCACCTTTTTCTTCAAAAACGAATGGCTTCTCATACCCTTTGTACCACAATTTATTTTCTTTTATATCTGCCAAACCTTCGCCTAAAAGCGCTCCATTAGGTTTCGCCATCTGATACTCGAGAGTGTCTTTTATGGTTTTGCCATGTGGATATTCCATTTCTACGATTAGAAATAAATTGCTGAATTTATAGGCATTCGTATTTCTGATGTTAACGTATAGATTGTAGTTTTGAATTGAATCCGGAGGATTCACCTTAAATGAAATTATTGAATCCTTTTGCCATTCATCCGGAACAGATTTGTACTCATCAAATATCTGATTAGAGTCACATGAACTCAGAATAATGGCGAAAACGATGATGAACCAAGCGCTCTTATTTGGCATTGTTATCATTTGGTTTTGAAGGTCTATTTTTTTGCGGTCTTTTTTTTCTAGGTTTCTGACTGGACTTTTGCTGCGGATTTAGCGTTGCAGTTTCCTTGCTTTTTTGTTTATCTCTATTATTTCTACGTTTGTTTTTTCGTTTTGGACTATCAAAGCGGGTCAAACTATCTTGCCCTACGACATTTTCGTATTCAGATTTCACCTCTTCTATTAGCTCTACCGCATATTCTTCAAGACTGGCGACTTTCTCCTTTTTCTTGTTTAAGGCAATTATTTCGTTCGCTTGGTCTGTGGTCAATTTATGCCAATTCATCCATTCGCCTTCATAAGCAAACCACATGTGCCCTTTGAAAATATCGGTTTTTTGGCACACTGCTGTTCCTTTTTCTGTATAAAGCTTGGTGTCTGTCTTTGGAAAATCCTTTAAAGCATCTAGATAAGCATCCAGTTCATAATTAAGACAGCATTTCAACTTGCCGCATTGACCTGCCAATTTTAAGGGATTCAAAGACAGTTGTTGATATCTGGCGGCAGATGTACTAACGCTTCTAAAATCAGTCAACCAAGTAGAGCAACATAATTCCCGGCCGCAGGAACCAATACCTCCAAGTCTCGCTGCTTCTTGACGAAAGCCCACTTGTTTCATCTCGATGCGTGTTCGAAATTCTTTGGCAAATAATTTGATTAATTCTCTAAAATCGACGCGCTCTTCAGCTGTATAATAAAACGTAGCTTTGCTCGCATCTCCCTGAAATTCAATATCAGAAATTTTCATTTGAAGTTTCAAATCTATGGCGAATTGACGTGCCTTGACTTTCATTGGCTCTTCCTTATCACGGGCTTCTGACCACACATCAATATCGCGTTGGGAAGCTTTGCGATAAATTTTCATCACGTCTTCCTCATTATTGATATCGACTTTTTTACGCTTCATTTGGATTTTAACCAATTCCCCGGTAAGCGTCACCATACCGATATCATGACCAGATTGCGCTTGTGTCGCCACAACATCTCCAATACTTAATGTTAGATTTTCTGTGTTTTTATAATATTGTTTACGTCCATTTTTAAAACGGACTTCAACTCCTATGAAGGCTTCCTGACCTTGCGGAAGCGACATATTTGCCAACCAATCAAAAACAGTCATCTTATTGCAACTATCTGTGCCACAAGTACCATTGTTTTTGCATCCTTTTGGTTGTCCATCCTTTTCGGTTGAGCAACTTTTGCAACTCATACTATTTTATATAAAATTCGTTATAGTGAATAACGAATGAAGATTAATAAATCATTTTAAAACGTAAAGATAAGATTATTTATTCAGTAGATAACATGATAGATACTTCCAAATTGATTGATAAAAATCAAATAATTACTTTACGTTTCCTTCTTTAATATCTCAAAAATATTCCTCAAATCCTTTTTGTAAGGCAAATGACCGGTACGTCCTTTCTTAAAAATGTCATTACTGTTTCCTTGGCCTTTTCGCATTTCTTTTTGTTCTTCATAAGGCAAGTGGTGAACTTCCATACAGGTGGATGAGCAGCAGTTGTCCATTTTTTCCTTGCAATCTTCACATTGAATAAAAAGCAAGTGGCACCCATCATTTGCACAGTTGGTATGCAAATCTGCTGGTTGTCCACATTGATGGCATTTGGCAATCACATCATCAGAGATGCGTTCGGAGCGGCGTTCATCAAACACAAAATTCTTGCCGATAAATTTATTCTCAAGGTTATTGGCTTCTACCTGTCGTACATAATTGATGATACCGCCTTCCAATTGATACACATTTTTAAAGCCTTTATGTTTATAATAAGCGCTTGCCTTTTCACAACGGATGCCTCCAGTGCAATACATAACTATGTTTTTGTCTTCTTTATGGTCTTTTAAATCTTCTTCAATAATGTCTAAGGATTCTCTAAATGTATCCACATCTGGTGTAATGGCATTCTTAAAATGACCTATTTCGCTTTCATAATGGTTACGCATGTCCACCAAAATGGTGTTTTCATCTTCAATCAATTCGTTGAATTTTTGAGCATCCAAATGGATTCCTTTATTGGTAACGTCAAAGGTCTCATCATTCAAGCCATCGGCAACGATTTTATCGCGCACCTTTACTTTAAGTTTTAAGAAGGCGAAATTATTATGTTCGAGAGCAATGTTCAGTCTCACATTTTCTAAAAATGTGATGGTGTCCAAATGCGTTTTGAACTGATTGAAATGATCAGCAGGAATAGTCAATTGTGCATTGATGCCTTCATGGGCGACATAAATTCGACCAAGGACATCAAGTTCATTCCAGACAAGGAACAAATGGTGTCGTAAGAGTTCTGGATTACCAATTTTGGCATAGGCATAGAAAGAGATGGTCAAGCGTTCTTCACCGGCTTGCTCAATAAGTTCTGCTCTTTCTTTTGCGCTCAAAGTATTGTACAGTTGCATGCTATACTAATTTTTAAGTTTAAAGATT
>JBBSLN010000119.1:0-6518 GCA_038255205.1 Flavobacteriales bacterium | reverse complement strand
AGCCATACTATCTATTGTAACAATTATTAAACTTTTTCTACTTGCATATAGCTCAATTCCAAAGGTGTTTTTCTTCCGAAAATTTTCACCATGACTTCCAGCTTACGCTTTTCTTCATTTATATTTTCAATCGTACCATCAAATCCATTGAATGGTCCATCGATAACTTTTACTGTTTCACCTTTAGTAAATGGTATTGCAACATTTGAATTCGCATCAACTGTCAACTCATCCACTTTACCTAACATTCTGTTTACTTCAGATTGTCTCAAAGGCACAGGATCTCCACCTTTTGTTTCGCCTAAAAAACCAATCACATTTGTGATCGATTTGATAATATGAGGAATCTCTCCACTCAAATTGGCTTGGATCATAATGTAACCTGGAAAATAAACTTTTTCCTTGTTTATTTTCTTTCCGTTACGTATTTGAATCACTTTTTCTGTAGGAACCAATACTTGATCAACAAAATCTTCAAGACCCAATCGCGTAATTTCATTCTCGATATAGGCTTTGATCTTGTTTTCTTGACCACTTACGGCTCTAACAACATACCATTTTTTATTTCCACTTGTCTCTGACATTCTCTCTAATTATTTCTTACTTAATCCAGCTAAAGTATTGTTCAATAACTCTACTAAAGACAGTATCAACTCCCCAGATAGCGAGCGAAAATACGATTGAAAAAACAGCTACCAAGATGGTTAGACTTTGAGCTTCCGCCCAAGTTGGCCATGACACATCGTTTTTTAATTCTCCAAACGATTCTTTTACATAATTTACAAATCCTGCCATTGTACTTTTTGTATTAAAAAACCCAAACTCACTGTTTAAGTTTCAACTTGTTTAGCACGGGTTGAGAGACTCGAACTCACGACACCTGGTTTTGGAGACCAGTGCTCTACCAACTGAGCTAAACCCGTAAATATAAATCAAGGCGTCCGCCAAATGGTGGACACCTTAACTTATATATAGATTATATAATTAGTCTAAAATTTCAGTTACCTGACCTGCACCTACAGTTCTACCACCTTCACGAATCGCAAAACGTAGACCTACAGTCATTGCAATTGATTGAATCAATTCAACTGTTATTGTCAAGTTGTCTCCTGGCATTACCATTTCAACTCCGTCAGGAAGCATAATGTTCCCTGTTACGTCAGTTGTACGAACGTAAAACTGTGGACGATAATTATTATGGAATGGTGTGTGACGACCACCTTCTTCTTTTTTCAAAACGTAAACTTCAGCTTTGAATTTAGCATGTGGTTTTACTGAACCTGGCTTAACAATAACCATACCTCTAGTAATTTGAGATTTTTCAATACCTCTCAATAAGATACCTGCGTTATCTCCAGCTTCACCTCTGTCAAGGATTTGACGGAACATTTCGATACCAGTGATTGTAGAAGTCAATTTTTCAGCTCCCATACCAATGATTTCAACTGGATCTCCAGTTTTAGCAATACCAGTTTCGATACGACCTGTAGCAACAGTTCCACGACCAGTAATAGAGAATACATCTTCGATAGGCATTAAGAAAGGCTTATCAATCTCGCGCAATGGCTCTTCGATCCAAGTATCAACAGATTCCATTAATTGTAATACTGTATCAACCCATTTTTGCTCACCGTTCAATGCTCCTAAAGCTGAACCAGCAATTACAGGACCGTTATCACCATCATATTCGTAGAAAGACAATAAATCTCTGATTTCCATTTCTACCAATTCCAATAATTCTTCGTCATCAACCATATCCACTTTGTTCATGAATACAACCATACGAGGAATACCTACCTGACGTCCTAAAAGGATGTGCTCACGAGTTTGTGGCATTGGGCCATCAGTAGCCGCAACTACAAGTATAGCACCATCCATTTGAGCAGCACCAGTAACCATGTTCTTTACGTAATCCGCGTGACCTGGACAGTCAACGTGAGCGTAATGACGATTTGCTGTTGCATATTCTACGTGTGAAGTATTAATTGTAATACCTCTTTCTTTTTCTTCTGGTGCGTTATCAATCTGGTCGAATGATTTTGCGTCACAAAAACCTGCATCAGCTAATACTTTAGTAATAGCAGCAGTTAAAGTTGTTTTACCGTGATCTACGTGTCCAATAGTACCAATGTTTAAATGTGGTTTTGAACGATCGAAAGTTGCCTTTGCCATGTTTAATTTATTTTAATCTTTATTTATATTAGTGTTCTTATTTATTCAAAATAATTGAGCCAATAATCACGCTTAAGGCGTGATGACCTCTCTTTTTTATTTAGAGCCAATGACGAGAATTGAACTCGTGACCTCTTCCTTACCAAGGAAACGCTCTACCCCTGAGCTACACCGGCTTTTCATTTACGATTTGCCGATTTGGGATTTACGAATCAAAAAATTGTAAATCGTAACTCGTAAATATTAGAGCGAGAGACCGGGTTCGAACCGGCGACATTCAGCTTGGAAGGCTGACGCTCTACCAACTGAGCTACTCTCGCATTTTATAGGAATTCAATCCAATGGTGTTTTCAATATGTAATGAACTTTAATCCGAGAGATCACGCTTTAGGCGTGACGACATTCAGCTTGGACTACGCTATCGGCGTGGCTAACAATTGAGCTAATCTCGCATTTTTTATGAAATTCCAATTAAAGAAATTCCAGATTCCAATTTTGTAATGAACGCTTACATGTTTGTTAGGTTTAACTCACTCTCGCTAGTTGTTCCTGTTCGGGTGACCCCGAACATAAAATTTAAAGACTGTCTTTCAAAAGCAAGCTTTTGACACCAGCTTATTTAAATTCTTTGGTGGGGAGAGCAGGATTCGAACCTGCGAAGACGTAGTCAGCAGATTTACAGTCTGCCCTCGTTGGCCGCTTGAGTATCTCCCCAATTTAAATCAAAATTTCAAGTTTTAAGTTCCAAATCCCAATTATTAGAAATTGAACTTTAAAAGAGCCGATAGAGGGACTCGAACCCACGACCTGCTGATTACAAATCAGCTGCTCTAGCCAGCTGAGCTACATCGGCTTTTTCTGCTTTTTCCACTATAAAAAAAGCCCGCTATTTCTAACGGACTGCAAATGTAGAGATTTATTTTTTGTTTCAAAACATTTTCTGAAATATTTTATCAGATATGTCCCCTTAATTTTTCTTTTCGCTTTTTTAATTGCCTTTCAATACTGGAGGCAGCACTATCTGCTCCTTCTTCAAAGGATTTACATTGTTTTTTTACCACAATCCTATCGCCTGGCACACTGACTCTTGCCTCAAAAATCTTGTTTTCTTTAAGATTTGTATTATCCAATTTCAGATAAACATCCGACTGAATGACCTTATCATAAAAGTGTTCTAATTTATCCATTCTTTTTTGGATGAAATCAATCAACTTTCTGTCTGCGTTGAAATTTACAGATTGGGTGTTAACTTTCATACTTCTCATTTTTAGTTAGACAATTATTCTCTTTTACTTCTCGGATGTGCATTCGAATACACTTTTTTTAATTCTGCAATACTATTGTGGGTATATACTTGTGTTGCCGCCAAGCTCGTATGTCCGAGAAGCTCCTTGACTGCATTTAAATCTGCACCCTGGTTGAGTAAATGAGTCGCAAATGAGTGCCGTAATATATGCGGACTACGTTTTACTTTGCTAGATGCTTTACTAAAATAATCATTAATAATTCTGTAAACAAGATTTTCATAAACTTTTAATCCTTTTTTCGTTAAAAGGAGATATTCCTTGTCGGAAATTATGTCGAGATTATTTCTATAATCTAAATAGAGTTTGGCAGTCTCTACCACCGAATCTATTAACGGGATGAATCTTTCTTTATTTCTTTTACCTAAAACTTTTAAAGTTTTGTTGGACAAATCTATTTGTGACAATTTTATTTGTATCAATTCGATACGTCGGATTCCGGTGGCATAGAATAATTCCACAATCAATCTATTGCGAACGCCTTTGAAGTCACTTTCCTGCTCCAAATCTGAAATGACTGACTCCAATTCGGTTTCTGAAAATGGAATCTGGATTTTTTTGCTTGTTTTGAGTGCTTTATGTTTAACCAGAGGATTCACGGTAATTGTTTCGGTCTTTAATAGGAATTTGTAATAGGAATTGAGGGATGATGTTTTTCGGTTGACGGTACGATTGGAAATTCCCGATTCAACGAGGTTCACGATCCAACTTCTTACTTGAGCGTAGTTTACAGCGTCTATCGAATTGGAGTCATATTCACTTTCTATGAATGATGAAAACGCTTGCAAATCGGTTTGATAGGCTTTTACCGTCAATGGCGAATAGTTTTTTTCGCGAAGTAAGTATTCTGTAAAAGCTTCTACCATTGATTGTTTTTTACACTATTATCTTCTATCGTATACAATATGCAAGATGTCATTAAATATAAGACAAAAAAAATTCCCGCGAGTGCGGGAATTTCATTTTATGATTTCAAAAACAATTACATGCTCTCTTGATCTCTTAAACGCTGAATATATTGCGCTTTTTGAATTTGTGCTCTGTGCTCAATCGAAGGTTTAGTAAACTGTTTACGAGTGTTCAAGTGGCGTTTCGTCCCAGTCTTATCAAACTTACGTTTATAACGCTTCAAAGCTCTATCTATATTTTCTCCTTCTTTAATCGGTATTATTAACATAGTATCTTAACCTCCTCTCTTTTAGAATTTCAAGTCGCAAATATAAATACAATTTTGGATTTACGATTTACGATTTACGATTTTTTATCTAAATTTTTATCCACCACCTCAATCTTTAAAAAGTGACGATCGTTTAGTCAAATCCTGTATTAACTGTTCATCTTCTTCGCTTTCCAGTAAAGTGTTGTAGTTTTTCCAGAAGTCTTTATTGTATGGTTTGATTGAAAAGATATCTGAATCCCACTTTTGAGCGAGTGCCTGCTGTATTTTATCCTTGTCTAAAATGACTTGGGTAAACAAAATTTCCTGAACGGTGTAATAAAAACGTTCGTCTTTATCATAACCGCTGGTCTCTTCGAGCGTCTTTTTAGGTTCTGTAGGTTTGAAGCCCACATTGACAAGTTTTGGTGTTTCGTAATAAATGTAGTTCGGATACATCTTGCCCTCGAATTCCATATAACTCATGACCAGTTTGTGATTGATTTGTGTATCAAAAAGTGCCTTGCTCCTACTCTTTTGTTCTGGAGATGCAGCGACCAATTGATATTCAATCTTTTTAATGGCGTAGGTATCATAATAAATATAAATCCAACCTTGGGCTTTGTAACCATCATTGAAAATTCCTCGGGTTTTTAGATTGACGTAATCCTTACTTTCGGATATCTTTACCTTATAGATTTTTCGGTCATTATCGACCAAAACAGTATCTAGAGTAAACTGATGCATATCGAGAATATTTTCACCAAAGAGTGCTTTCGATTCCGATGAATTCCTTACTAAATTGAGCTTTCCTTCAAATAGATTTTGCAAACCATTGACTCGTGTGTCATTCCATTTTATGGCTTTGACCAAAGAAGATGTTCTGATGGTGTCCCGTTGTAGATTTCTTGCTTTGAGGTTTCTAATGTTCGCTTTTTGTTGGAGATAGGCCGTATAAGTGAGTAAACTATCCACATCTCTCAAGTCGTAACTCTTACGAACCTGATCGACATTGACCTTTAGATTTTCGTATGATTTTGAACCAAATGCCGAATCATAGACCGTAATGGCACTTTCAATCAACCACTTGAATTCTTTTTTATTACGTTCTTTGTGACGAAGGAATCCCTTTTGAAGATAGGACGAATCTGGCATATTTCTTGGCAAGCGCTCAAGTGCTTTCATCATAATATCATTACCTGTTTTAGGTCTTGTTTCTGCGACCAAAACAATTTCATCTAAAGACGCAACGTCTTCCTCCAAGAAAATATCAGCGGTATTATCAAATTCATTTACAACAGCCTTAAAGCTCTTATATCCTATAGAAGAAATAACCAGCGTATCATTGACAAATTCATTAGGAACCAGCAACACAAATTTACCGTCTGAGTTACTGACGGTTCCTATGGTTGTGTTCTTAATGTAGATACTAGCACTTTCAATGGGCATCATTGTGCCAAAATCGACAATCTTATTTTTTAGTTCTTTTTGGGAAAAGACTGAAATACTAGATACAAAACAAATTGTAGCTACAAGGTATTGGATAGATTTGGTTTTCATGCATAGTAGGTATTAGGTTGCAGGTTTATAATCTTTTTTGTCGATAATCATTTTTGCAATGATTTCACGAAGTATCTCTGAAGTTCCGCCACCAATTGGGCCAAGTCTGCTATCACGCATCATTCGAGCCAAGGGGTACTCCTCCATATAACCATAACCTCCTAAAAATTGAAGGCATCCGTTAATGACCTCATCCGCCATTTTTGTGGAATGAAGCTTGGACATTGTAGCTTCCTTCACAACATATTGACCTTTATTGAGTCTATAGGTCACTGAATAATTGAACTCTTTACAGATTTCCATTTCAGTATAATAATCAGCAACTT
>JBBSLN010000118.1:0-6636 GCA_038255205.1 Flavobacteriales bacterium | reverse complement strand
GAATCAATATTTTTAGTTACTATCTACTTAAAAAATCAACGATGCCTTTTAATTGTATCATGGCCGGCTATTGGCAGAAGAATGCACTTTGGAAGAAAAAAGAGAACAATGTCAAAAAAGACGTATTTCGTAATAAAAAGTTCTGCGCCAGACCTCACAGGTTTTGAAAACCTGTGAGGTCTTTTATGTTCTAATCTATAATATACTATTAATTAAAAAGTTTTGCTCCCTAAAAACAACCTCATCACCCACAACTTTCCCCATCATCAATAATCCAATAGGCGTATTCGGAGAAATAGCAAAAAAGGATTGAGAATTAACCTCTAATTTTCCCGCACTAATAGCAATAAAATAATTAGCTTGAGATGTAAACACAACACTTCCCAAGCCAACACTTGAAGAAATGACAGTGGTATCAACCTTCGATAGACTTTCTTTCAGCTTTTCAATTTCAGCCAATTGATGTCCTGCTTTTTCGCGTTCGAGTTGTAACATGGCGCGACCTGTTTCATGTTTGTCGCCTGCGCTACTTTTGGTTTCAGACGTTAGTGATTCTTGAATTTCCTTAATCTGATTTTGGACATTTGAAAAGCGTTCTTCCACAAAATCATGACACATTTCGTATAACCGTTGCTTGATTTCCAAACTATTTTTCTTTGGGTTTATCATAAATCAATTTTCCGCCGTGATAGCCCATTTGTCTTACAACCCAAGCTTTACGCCCAGCAATGTAGGCCGTTGCCGGATTGGCTCTGTATTTTCTAGGATTTGGAAGGATAACAGCAATAGCCGCCGCCTGACTTTTATTGAGTTTAATGGCTGGTTTTTTGAACCAATGCTGTGATGCTGCTTCCGCACCATAAATACCATTACCCATTTCAATACTGTTCAAATATACTTCCATTATGCGCTCTTTCGACCAAATCAATTCAATCAAAAACGTCACATAGGTTTCTAAACCTTTTCGCACCCAACTGCGACCTGGCCATAAAAACACATTTTTTGCGGTTTGTTGACTTATAGTGCTAGCGCCTCGTTTTCTCTTTGATTTTTCGTTATGTTTTAAAGCCTTTTCAATAGCTCCCATATCAAAACCATTGTGTTTTAGGAAGTTTTGGTCTTCGGTGCAGACGACTGCCAATTCCAGATAATCTGAAATTTCATCAATGGATACCCAATCATGTTTCCATACAACTGGTTTGTCGTCCTGCCACTGCTCAAAACTTCGAATAACCATTAGAGGAGTCGCTGGCACTGGAACCCATTTAAAGATAACGACAGCAATAATGGGAATCGCCAAGAACCATAAGAATGCTTTGAGGAGAAATTTGAGTATTTTTTTTATCATATTTGGTTTATAGTTATAAAACCTACAAGGTTTTGGAAATCTTGCAGGTTAGTCTTGGAAACCTTGCAGGTTGTTTCGTGACACTTGCAGGTTGGCTCTTGACCCTTGGTTAAAACGGTCATTAATCAATTAATTGTGCTAATTCTTTACCGACCAAACTGCCAATGGCAATTCCCATTCCGCCCAATCTCACACCACAAAACACATTGTTAGACATCTGTTTCACAATTGGGTTTTTTTGGCTACCGACTCCCATAATCCCACTCCAGCGATTTTCAATTTCAAATGGTATACTTGGTAAAATGGTGGTTTTCAGCAATTCTTCGAGTTTATTTTGAATCAATTCTGTTTCTGTCATTTCAGTGGTTTCTTCACCTTTGAAATCAAGATTTCGTCCGCCGCCAAATAAAATTCGGTCGTCAATATTACGAAAATAATAGTACCCTTTATCGAGATGAAAGGTGCCTTTTATTTTTAAATTTTTAATCGGTTTTGTTATCAGCACTTGTGCTCTTGCCGGTTTGACTTCTTCATCCATCAATTGCTTGGCAAAACCGTTGGTCGCTATCAGTAGTTTATTGGTATTAAATTCGAACTGATTTGTTTTAATACGAACGGAATCCGTTGCATCCTGAAAGCTTTCAACCGCAACTGAATTTAAGATTTTAACACCTTTGCTCAAAACCAAATCTGTTAAAGCCAACATCATTTTTCCTGTATCGATTTGACCTTCAAATTTATTGAAATTCAATTTTTCTTGAATGTGCTCGAAGTTGAACGAATTGTTCTTAAAGGAAAAAACATTTTCTTTGAACAGCGGAAACAATAGTGAATTGATAGCGTCTTGCTTTGAAAAACATGTTTCATAAAGTTCTTTATCCGAATTTTTAAACAATTCATAACCACCTATTTGTTGGTAATCAATGGTTTCATCAGAAAGTGTTTGTCTTAATAACAACAATCCATCCAATCGTTTTTTGACCAAATTGAAAACTTCTTCTTCGGAATGCGAACTTAAATCATCAATAATTTCGCTCAAGCTTCCGAAACAGGCAAATCCAGCATTTTTAGTACTTGCGCCTTGTGGTAACATGCCTCGCTCCAAAATCAGAATAGTGGCTTTTGGGAATTTTTCTTTGAGTTGTAATGCACAATTAAGCCCAACGATACCGCTTCCGATAATGGTATAGTCCACATTGGTTAAGTAAGATTTTATTTCCCAATAGGAGAGGTTCATTGTTAGGTGTTAGGTGTTGGGTAAAATTAGTGATTTTGTTTATAATTAAAGGTTTTCCCGCAGAACTCGCAGAATTTCGCAGAACTGTATAGGAAATATGGATGGAATCTGACTGTATAAAGTTGTGTTTTGAGGAAGAAAATTACGTATGCTCTGCGACAATCTGCGAATTCTGCGGGAGACAAATAGGTGTGCTGTGAGCGAACCGTATCTAACTGTTTTTCGCAGAAATAGCTAAAGCTTTATTAATTTCAACGTAAACAGTACGAAGCGAAAAATTCTTGATTTTCACATTAATTTTTCAACCTTAAAATTTCAAATTTACAGGAGCTTTTTCTTAATAAAAAAACTCCGAAATCAATTTCGGAGTTGCTTTGTTATTCTTCTTCTTTTGGTTCCATTTTGAAATCCTCCATGAACTTGGTGGTATAATTTCCTGCCAAATAATCTGGATGGTCCATCAATTGCCTATGGAATGGAATGGTCGTTTTGATGCCTTCTATCACGAATTCGTCCAAAGCACGCTTCATTTTATTGATAGCTTCTTCTCGTGTTTGCGCTGTGGTAATCAGCTTCGCAATCATTGAATCGTAGTTCGGTGGAATCGTATATCCTGAATACACATGTGTATCCAAACGCACACCATGACCGCCTGGCGCATGAAGTGTTGTTATTTTTCCTGGAGACGGTCTAAAATCATTATAAGGATCTTCGGCATTGATACGGCACTCTATAGAATGTAATTTTGGGGTGTAGTTCTTGCCTGATATAGGCACGCCTGCTGCGACTAAAATTTGTTCTCGAATCAAGTCGAAATCAATGACCTGTTCAGTAATGGGATGCTCAACTTGAATACGTGTATTCATCTCCATAAAGAAGAAATTGCGATGCTTATCGACCAAAAACTCGATAGTTCCTGCGCCTTCATATTGTATATATTCGGCTGCTTTTACGGCCGCCATTCCCATTTTTTCGCGGAGTTCTTCCGTCATAAACGGTGATGGTGTCTCTTCTGTCAGTTTCTGGTGGCGACGTTGTATAGAACAATCACGTTCTGAAAGATGACAGGCTTTTCCTGTTGAATCTCCAACAACTTGGATTTCGATATGTCTTGGTTCCTCGATAAGTTTTTCCATATACATATCGTCATTTCCAAACGCAGCTTTTGATTCCTGACGTGCGGAGTCCCAGGCATTTTTAAGGTTTTCTGGTTTCCAAACCGCACGCATACCTTTTCCTCCGCCTCCAGCAGTCGCTTTTAACATGACGGGATATCCAGTTTCTTTGGCTATTTTTTCACATTGTTCAAAAGACTCAATAATTCCTTCGCTTCCAGGTACGCAAGGCACACCTGCCGCTCGCATTGTTGCTTTTGCGGTCGCTTTATCGCCCATTTTAGCAATCATATCTGGAGAGGCACCGATGAATTTGATACCATGTTCTTCACATATTTTTGAGAATTTAGCGTTTTCAGACAAAAAACCATATCCTGGATGGATGGCGTCTGCGTTGGTTATTTCGGCCGCCGAAATAATATTCGACATCTTTAAATAGGAATCCTTACTCGCTGGTGGTCCAATACAAACTGCTTCGTCCGCAAACTTCACGTGCAAACTTTCGGCGTCGGCTGTAGAATATACCGCAACGGTTTTTATGCCCATTTCTTTACAGGTTCTGATAACACGTAATGCTATCTCTCCTCTATTGGCTATTAATACTTTTTTAAACATACCTTTTAAAATTAAAAATTTCAAATTCCAAGTACCAAATTCCAAGGATTGGATTTTGGGATTTGTCTATTGGAATTTTCAACTGATTAGGATGGATCTACTAAAAATAATGGTTGGTCGTACTCTACCGGAGATGAATCATCTACTAGAATCTTAACGATTTTACCTGAAATTTCAGACTCGATTTCGTTGAATAATTTCATCGCTTCAATAACGCATAAGACATCGCCTTCTTTTATGGTTTTTCCGACTTCAACAAAAACCGGTTTGTCTGGTGATGCTTTACGATAGAATGTACCAATAATTGGGGATTTGATTGTTACATATTTTGAGTTTTCATCTACAACAGGAGCTGCTGCAACTGGTTCTTGTGATGTTGCCTGTGTTTGAGGAACTTGAGATACAGGAGTACTCATTGGGACTTGCTGGACATACGTCATTGCTTCCCCTCTATCGTCACCACCAGTTCTAATGGTGATTTTAATGTCGTCCATTTCCAGTTTAACCTCACTTGCTCCCGATTTGGCGACAAATTTGATTAAGTTTTGAATTTCTTTTATATCCATAATGCTTGAATTAAAAATATTAAGTTGTTAGTTAGTTATATGCCCAAGTTAAATAAATGGAACCCCAAGCAAAACCTCCACCAAAAGCTGCAAAAACCAATTTGTCGCCTTTTTTGAGCTGGGATTCATAATCGTGTAGTAGCAAAGGTAAGGTTGCGGATGTTGTGTTTCCATACTTTTGGATGTTCATCATCACTTTATCTTCATCTATTTCTATTCTGTTCGCTGTGGCCTGCACTATACGTTGGTTGGCTTGATGTGCCACCAGCCAATCTATTGTATCTTTATTAAGATTGTTGCGCTCCAATATTTTGACAGTGACATCTGCCATATTAAAGACTGCATTTTTGAATACTGTCTTACCTTCTTGGAATATAAAATGTTTTCCTTCGGCAATTGATTCAGGAGTCGAGGGGTAAGAAGAGCCTCCATAGGTAGCCTGTAAAAAATCGCGTCCACTTCCATCACTTCTTAACAATTCGTCTTGAAGTCCAAATCCTTCTTCATTCGGCTCAAACAAAGCCGCTCCTGCGCCGTCTCCAAAAATAATACAGGTGGCTCTGTCTTTATAATTAATCATGGAGGAATTTTTATCTGCTCCAATCAACAATATTTTTTTGTATTTACCTGAAACAATATAACTTGAAGCTACCGACATCCCAAAAAGAAAACTGGAACATGCAGCTTCCAAATCGAAAGAAAATGCATTTGTTGCTCCAATGTGAGTTGCGGTATATGCTGAAGTCGAAGCAGCCTTCATATCTGGAGTAGCTGTTGCTACAATAACCAAGTCAATCTCTTTTGGATCTATTCCTGATTTGTCGATAAGATTTTGAGCTGCTTTAATGGCCAGATAAGAAGTTCCTTTGCCATCTTCTTTAAGTATCCTACGTTCTTTGATGCCTGTTCGGGTGGTAATCCATTCGTCATTAGTTTCCACCAATGTTTCCAAAATTTTATTTGTCAATACATATTCTGGAACGTATCCTCCGATGGCAGTAATTGCAGCAGTGATTTTACTCATTATTTTGTATTAAAATGACATCAAAATTGACCAAAACAGTCAAAAAACGCAAATAATTCTTCAATTTACTAAAATTGTGGTCAATTATGATGCAAATTAAGTCGTTTTTAAGTCTTAAAAAAATAAACATAAAAAAAACGCTCAAGGTTGAGCGTCTTATTATATGCATGCATAATAGTTATGCTAAATTTTCTTCTGTTTCAGAGTTATCGATAAGCACTTGACCTCTGTAGTAAAGTTTTCCTTCGTGCCAATGAGCTCTATGGAATAAGTGTGCTTCTCCTGTAGTAGGACACGTAGCGATTGTAGGAACCGTCGCTTTATAATGTGTTCTTCTCTTATCTCTTCTGGTTTTAGAAATCTTTCTTTTAGGATGTGCCATTTTATGTTTTTATTTATCCGTTAATAGTTTTTTTAATGTATTCCAACGAGGGTCTGTTTCCTCTGTATTTTCTTTTTCTCCAAGTTCTTTTGGACTTAGTTCTTCTAATTTTTTAAGTATTTCTGAATTGAGCGTGCCGTCGGCAATTCCGGGATGAACACGTTTTGTAGGCATTGACAATATGATTAACTCATATATATATTGTGCCACATTCACTTCATATTCGCCATGAGGAAGGATTAGGATGTTTTCATTTTCATCATTAAATTCCTCTCCGAATTTAACTACTAGGTCAAACTGTCCATTCACTTTTTGTTCATAAGGTTCATTGGTCGTATCACAATTGACG
>JBBSLN010000117.1:0-6643 GCA_038255205.1 Flavobacteriales bacterium | reverse complement strand
CGCATTAAACGTTAGCTTAAAGAGATTAATTTTTTTTCCGAAATGGGAGGAAATACTTACAACATCAAGATAAGGTCAGTTTCAATTGACTTTATCGACTGTTTAACGAAGTTCGACTATTTCTCTCATAAAGTCAAATAGTTGCGTGATTTGACACTAAACTTTGCAAATATGCACAAAACTGATAATCTGTAAGGATTTTCATAAGTAGTCGAGAACAAGCAATTACTTATAGCCATTGTTATACATCGAATATTAATTTGATGATATTGGAAGCTCAATAAATGACCCTGATTCTCCTCCTGTCGCAATAAAGAAGTCTGTTTTTAAGCATGAATTAGAATCATCTTCTTCACATAAATCTGGATTGAACTCAAAATTATCTTTATCAGCCCCGGCGATAGAAATTCTAATTTTGTGCCCTTTTTTAAATTTCCATGAATGCGGATTAAGATTAAATTTGAGATTTCTGTAAGTTCCGTTTATAAAGGGTACTGAATCATAATCTGCCCGCTTGTAGGATTGCCAAGGTAGTTCTGGCTCAACATCAAAAGCACCATGAACCAACTCATCATTATCCACAAGACTGTGCCATCCAGCCCTCAATTGTGCCTCTGCAATGTAATAGGCCTTTCCATCTGGCGCGACATCAGTTAGGTATGCATATACATCAGCATTTGTTTGATTTGAAGACATATTGAGATTTATGATTGGGTAGCCTGTTAAGGTTTTATCGTCTTCCAAGGGTTCAGTTTCAAAGACGAGACACTTTTTATCTTGATCAGAACGTTCTAAAACATCACCCATTCTAAACATGGGATTATTAGGATTTAACCCCTGCTCTCCATATCTGGTACTGTGAGAAAAGTCTACGGTATACTTAATGGTATCCCGCTTTATATCTCGTTTGTTTGAAAGAGATGTGTTATTCAAATAGAATGTTGTGGACTCCGTATCTTCTAGAGGCCAACTGGAAAAGTTGTTCCATCCCTCAAAAGCGGTGTATATTTTTACAGGTAGTTCCTTTTCAAAGCCATTATCGATATTTTTTAGGTAATGGTCAAAAAAGCGAAGGGTGTGCACAAATTGAGCATCACTGTACGAATATTTATAGTTAAATAGTGCTTTGTAATCGCCTGTAATATCTCCAGGGATATGAAATCTGGGTCCCATAAAAAGATAGGATGGGTTTGTATTTTTTAAGCTGCTAAAAAGTTGCGGCATCCCCTCAAAATAATCAAAAAAACCACCAATACACAATACTGGTATTTTGGTTTGTTTTAGCTCAGTAATTAAATTTATAGGATTGGTTTCGTAGGTTGTTCCAATTCTATTATCGAAATGCAGGGTGTCGTCAATGAACTCAAAACTATTCGCTATTTCAGCGAAATTTATACTGTTTTTGCGCTCCCTCAGCATGGAGATATAAGGATTATTGGGTCGGTCTACACCATCTTTATAATTTAAAGAGTCAAGATTAAATGCAAAAATTTCGTTTTCCTTCAGGTCTGGAATTTCGTCTAAATACTCCCCGTCACCATCGACATCGGTCAAAGGAACCGATGGATAGGAAGGTATTTTACCCGAAGTACTCCAAGAGCTTTTGTTGGTGTTTTCTAAAAAAGCGCTGTATTCATTGATCCAGAAATTATTTTTTATACCTCCAGGACGGATATTTTCGCTATAACTATCTGCGTTAATTAATGCAGGTGCGATACATTTTAAGGCAGGATGTTTTGTAGATGCAGCTGCAAATTGTGTCCATCCTAAATAGGATTGACCTTCCATTCCAATTTTTCCGTTGGACCACGGTTGCTTTTCAAGATAATCAAAGACCTCCTTAAAGTCTTCAATATATTTAGTGTCGCCAGGTGCAGCGTAGCCTGTAGAAGACCCAGTACCTCGTAAATCCATCAAAACAACAGCATATCCAAGGGCTATATATGTTTTAATGGATCTTGGTGAGATATGATCATATTCAGGCCCCCAAGAACCTGTTTCCCATTTACTGAATGCACGTTCATACCATTTCATACCAGGAACAAAAATGGTGGAGGTATATGGTAATGCTAAAAGAATAATGGGGTAGCCTTCTTTCTTTTCATGCTCGGGAAGCAGATAGGTTATTGCAATTTTTGTACTATCTCTCAAAGGGATATGGGCTCTATCTCGTCTATAATTGTTATTCTTTAGCCCTATTACACTTTCGTATTCAAATTCTGGACCGGCATCAAAGGTTGGTTTTGTCCCTTTGGAAGTCACTAAAATTACAACACCTCCAATGGTGAGTATGGTAATTAGGGATAAGCTGTATTTAAGTATTTTTTTGAGCATATGGTTTTTATTTGATGAATAACATCAAGATAAGTTCAGTTAAAATTGACTTTATCGACTGTTAAACGAAGTTCGACTATTTTTTTAATAATGTCAAATCAGCATTAAATTTTGAAACGTAACCTAACAGGTTATTGTTTTAGCTGTAAGGTTTAATACTTATTGGACTTATGCTTTTGATTGCGGAGCGATGGGTTATTGAATGGAAGATTTTTTTAGTTGGTTCGTTTAACGGCTTTATTGTACACCGTTTTTATTCCTTTCCAATTTCAAATACAATTTTCAATTTATCCAACATTTTACTCATTTGGGTGTAATGATTATATTCAGTTTTTCCATATTCCAGGTTGATTTTGGTATTTAAATCGTCTTTAATATTAAATTCCTTTTCTAAAATACTGCATTTTGGTCCGTAGATTTTCAGGATAATTTTATTGTCAACAACATCTTTTGAGTCAATAAAGAAAATGCTTATTCCATCAAAATCTGAAACAACAGCTTTAATTCTCTTTCCGTCAGAGTAAGTTTCTATTATTGAGCTAATAATAGTATTGTTGGTGGTTTTTTCAACGGTCAACAAATCAACTCTAAATTTCTTTTTTCCAGTCGAGTTTTGTCCATTGGTTTGAATGGTTAAGAGAAAAATTAATATATAAATTATGCGTTTCATCAAATGGTGTACAACATCAAGATAAGTTCAGTTTCAATTGACTTTATCGACTGTTAAACGAAGTTCGACTATTTCTCTCATAAAGTCAAATCCATCATAAGCATTAAATTTTAGACGTAAACTATCAGGTGATTGTTTGAGCTTTAAGGTTTAATACTTATTGGATTTATGATTTAATGCGTTTGATTTTAGAGTGATGCGGTAAAGGAAGTTTTTTAGTTGATTCGTTTAACGTGTTGTGTATGGTTAGTTGCGTTGGCAAGAACTAAGTTAGAAAAGAAAACGAACCAGAGGGGAATCCGCAGGATTTTCGGAGTAACACAGAACTAGCAATTAATTATACATGTTGTTGTAACACGTTATTCTTAATTAAAATGTTTGTTTAGAAAATCGATTTGTGCTTGACTCGATTTATCAAATATTGAACTTGGGTAATGCAATAATCCAAAATGTCCACCATCAATTTCAAATAATTCTTTTGGCATTTCAATCATTTTAAATACTTCGTTTGTAACTTCATTGCTAGCACCTTCCATTTCATCGTTAGTGGCTACAACCATAAGAATCGGGCCATTTAAATATTGTGCACATTGACCAATGTGAAATAGGTCTGGAATTTCTAAATTGGAAAATGAAACTATATTCTTCCAATTTGTACCATAACGCCCACCATATTCAATAAACCAACGATACGCTGTTATTTCTGAAAGAGCAGAAGGTCTGCATAATTGGTCTGATGAAACGATTGGCATTTGTACAGTTGCGGTATGCGGCAAATCCATTATTCTCTCAGTTAGAATTGTTTCTTTAGCAAACGAATATAACTGACCGTCCTTGTCTTCTGTACGGAAATTACCTCCATAAGCTGGAATCTGATTTATTATTGCTTTTACTCTTTTATCTACCGAACCAACAAGAAATGCTTCTCGCGCACTTAAACTAGCACCCCAAACAGCTATTTTTGTTGTATCAATTTCCGGTTGAGTAATTACAAAATCGATACCATCAATATAACCTCTGGATTGAACCCAAAAATTAATTTCTTGGCGTGGTTCACCATCACTAATGCCAAAATTTCGGTGATCATATAACAGTGCAGCAAATCCTGCTTCACTAAATTTTTCAGCATATTTATCGGCTGTCATCCCGTTGATGGTAGTTGTAAATCCGTGTGCCATTATAACAACAGGATTTTTTTTTAAATCGTTTTCAGGTAAATATAGCCTTCCTCTAAGCATTGCTCCTTGAGATTTAAACTCAATATTTTTGAACGAAATAATTCCAGTTGAATTAGACTCAGGATTTAGCTTGGGATTTTGGTTATTGTTACAAGCCATTAAATTTGCTAAAAAAACGACTGCTAGAGTTTTAATTATTACCCCCATTACTTTCAGTATTTTTATTTTGTAAATTTTTAAACTTATGCTATAAAAGCTAGAGTCACTAAAAGAAACTCTAGCTTTTATTTGGAGGTCTAAAAAATTTGAATAAATATTTTTTTATTTCTGAAGAGGCGAATGGTGTTCATGTACCATTTTCCAACCATCTTTAGTTTTTACAAACAATAAAGTAATTTGATCATTTACGATTACTAAATCTTCACCAAATTTTAAACTAAAATCTGAGTGAAAAGTTAGGTTGGCAACATCACCATATACAGCTATTTGTAAATCTTTAGCATCAAATTTCACAACTTCGGTTACCGAACCAAAAACACTGCGTTCGTGTACTTCGTTAGCTTCACCACCATTTCGTGGTGCTCCATTTTTAAATTCTGTAAATTTTGGACTGTACGCGTGAAACGAAATTAGTTTATCTATATCTCCATCTTTAATACTTTGTGCAATTGCTCCAAAAGTTTCCATAACTTCTTGCTTCGCCTCAGGAAATTCGTCATTGATTAGGTCAACTTGTGCTTTACAGCTAGCAAGTCCTAATCCTAAAATAAAAATTAATGTAAGTGTTAATCTAGTTTTCATAATGTCGTATTTGTTTAAATGAATAATGTAAAGTTCACTAAAAACAACTACATAGAACTTTCAAAAAAGTTCAAAAAACATTCTAAAACGTCCAAACAACAAATTATGTTCTAATGTTATCAGATCTGTATTTTTGAGGAGGAATGTTATATTTTTCTTTAAAAGATTTTATAAAATGTGATGCGTTTATATAACCGCAGTCATAACAGATTTGGTTTATGTTCAAATTACTTTCTATTAGAAGTGCTCTCGCATTCTCAAGTCGTTTGGATTTGATCCATTTAGATGGTGTCGTATTAAATGTGTTTTTAAAATCTCTTTTAAACGCGGATAAACTTCGTCCACATAGTTTGGCGAATTCTTCAACTTTTAAATTATATAAGAAATTTTCAGACATCACAGTTGCTAGATCTATTCCTGTTTTGCTACTTTTTTGCTTTGCACTTTGAAATTGTGATTTGATTGGACGAATTCCGGTAACAAATTCTTCTATTTCTGCTAAAATTGGATAAGTATCACCTGTCCAGAAAAGATGATCATTGCCACGATATTCAACAAGTTTAGAATTAGGAATGCGTTCTGCCAGATATCTACCTTCTTCAGCAAGAATTTCAATGTCATCTTTTCTAAACAGAAGAAGCGTTGGAACTTTGATTGAGACCAAAATATCAGTTATATCGATTTCTGCACACTGCTTATGTAAAATTAATGCAGCTTTAGGGCTTGCGCCAGAGCGTAAATAACTAGCCAACCAATCCATAAATCCATTATCATGCGCTAATGATGGAACTAAAGACCTAAGCCCATCAAGATTTCCATGTGCCCAATTGTCTTCAATTAATTTATTAGAAATTTCACGTTCTTCAACTTTTGGAGCCCAAGGGTAATCTTTTGAATACCTCCGTTTTGCAAATATTCCGAAACCAATTACTCCTAAAGTTCTTTGAGGATACTTTAAAGAAAACAAAAGACTAACCGATCCTCCTTCTGAATGACTAAATAAAAATGCTTTTTCTGAATTTGTAGCATCCAATACTGCATTGATATCGTCCATTCGCTCATCCATAGTGGAATACTCATCTGAACGGTCTGAAAGTCCTGTGCCTCTTTTATCGAAAACAATCAGTCTAGAGAATAAGGAAAGCCTAGTTAAAAAGGCAGCAAGCCTTGGTTCGGACCACATCATATCAATGTTTGAAACCCAACCAGGAATATATAAAATGTCAATTGATCCTTGACCTATCACTTGATACGCGATATTAAAATCACCGCTTTTAGTATATTTAGTATTAGGTCTCATATAGTTTTATTAATATAAACTCTAAATGCACATGGACTCTCAGATTGTTTTACAACATCAAGATAAGGTCAGTTTCTATTGACTTTAGCAACTGTTAAACGAAGTTCGACTATTTCTTTCATAAAGTCAAATCCATCATAAGCATTAAATTTTAGACGTAAACTAATAGGTGATTTTTATAGCTTTAAGGTTTAATACTTATTGGACTTATGCTTTTGATTTTGGAGTGATTGGTTATTGAACGAAGAGTTTTTTAGTTGGTTCCTTTAACGTTTGGTATATGGTTTGTTGCATGTTTAAAAAACTAATTTAGTAAACAAATCACAGAAAGAAAATTCCAGCGGAATTTTCGTAAGAAGG
>JBBSLN010000116.1:0-6652 GCA_038255205.1 Flavobacteriales bacterium | reverse complement strand
GCAATGAACCTTCAAGAGACCTTAACAGATTACGTCAAGCAAGCCATAAAATCCATTTTTAATGTTGAATTGGATTCTGTGGAATTCCAAGCAACTAGGAAAGAATTTGCTGGTGATATTACCTTGGTAGTGTTTCCATTGTTGAGATTCATTAAAGGTAATCCGGTAATCATCGGAGAACAGATAGGCCAGTATCTGCAAGATAATGTTGAGGATGTAATAGGGTTCAATGTTGTCAAAGGATTTTTGAATATTGAAATCAGTAACTCCCACTATCTCGATTTTTTCAATAAAATCAAGAAAGATACCACATTTGGATTAGTAGTGCCAAAACAAGATGACAAGGCCGTATTGGTGGAATATTCGTCACCTAATACGAATAAACCATTGCATCTTGGGCATGTGCGTAATAACTTATTAGGTTATAGTGTTTCTGAAATCATAAAAGCTTCAGGAAAAAAAGTCTACAAGACTCAAATAATTAATGATAGAGGAATCCATATTTGTAAAAGTATGTTGGCTTGGGAAAAATTTGGAAATGGTGAAACTCCAGCATCTACGGGATTAAAGGGCGATAAGCTGGTTGGTAATTATTATGTGAAGTTTGACCAAGAGTATAAAAAGGAAATCAATGAATTGGTAGCCAGCGGCCAGGCGGAAGAGGAAGCAAAAAAACAAGCTCCAGTTATTATTGAAGCCCAACAAATGCTTCAAAAATGGGAAGCGGGTGATTTAGAAACTGTTGCACTTTGGGAAAAAATGAATGGATGGGTATACGAAGGTTTTGCAGAGACTTATAAAAATTTAGGCGTTGATTTTGACAAATTATATTTTGAAAGTCAAACCTATCTGCTAGGAAAGGAATTTGTCGCCGAAGGATTGAGAACTGGTGTTTTTTATAAAAAAGAAGATAGTTCGGTCTGGTGCGATTTGACAGCTGATGGGCTAGATGAAAAAATCGTTTTAAGAAGCGATGGAACTGCGGTCTACATGACCCAAGATATTGGAACAGCTATCCAACGAGCGAAGGATTTTCCGGATGTTAGTGGCATGGTTTACACCGTTGGGAACGAGCAAGAATATCATTTTAAGGTTTTGTTTTTAATCATTCAAAAACTAGGGTTCGAATGGGCAAAAAATCTGTATCATTTAAGTTATGGCATGGTTGATTTGCCTTCAGGCAAAATGAAAAGTCGGGAAGGAACGGTTGTCGATGCTGATGATTTAATAGATGAAATGGCTGAAACTGCTGAGCAGATTTCAGTAGAACTTGGAAAACTGGAAGGCTATTCCGATTCAGAAAAGAAAGAACTTTATCAATCAATTGGTCTTGGAGCCTTAAAATATTACATCCTTAAAGTTGACCCTAGAAAACGAATCCTTTTCGACCCAAAAGAATCTATCGATTTCCAAGGGAACACTGGACCATTCATTCAATATACTTATGCGAGGATTCAAGCTATTTTGAGAAAAGCTAAAACAGATGAAAGTGGCTTGTTTGATGTTCAATACGAACTTCATGAAAAGGAAAAAGAGTTATTAAAACAAGTTCAACTTTTCCCTGAGGTCATTCAAAATGCCGCAGTTAATTACAGTCCAGCGTTGATAGCCAATTATACCTACGATTTGGTTAAGGAATTTAATTCGTTCTATCAAAATGTGTCCATTCTTGGGGCCGATACCGAAGATGAGAAAGCATTCCGTATTGCATTGTCAAAAACGGTTGCCAGCATCATTAAAAATGCATTTGGACTACTTGGAATTGATGTTCCTGAGAGAATGTAATTTTTAATTCTATCAAAATTATTGTTAGCTCTTATTTAATATTTGAAATTTGATTTTTATAAATTTCGTATATTCACTGTATATATAACAAAAAAATGCGCATGTTTTTGTTATATCTAAAACCCTCAAAAAGCTCTTGTTTTATAACTCTTCCACCGAGGCTCATTAATTGATTTATTTGAATTTTTAGATAATTAAAATGCAATAATTATGTCATTGTAATTTCTATGTAAGGTATACATTTCATGGAAATAATCGATTATAAATAAATTAGAAAATTTCAAAGTTTGTAAAACCGACATTTACTTTTTTTCGTAAGTGTTAATGTCTTTCCCCGGTTTCGGATGTATTGTTTAACTTAAAATCAAATTTCATGAAAAAACAAATTACTCTTTTGATTGCAGCATGTATTGCAATTTTTACAACAACCCACTCATTTGCCCAGTTTGTTACAAGCGGCGCAGATGATGGATCCGATGGAACTCTGCGTCAAGAAATCGCAGACACACCAGCAGGTGGAACTATCACATTTATGCCATCAGTGTTGGTCGTCACTTTGAATAGTGAATTAGTTCTAAACAAAGAATTAACTATTACTGGGACAGAAGTTACAACAGTCACGATTGACGCAAATAATATGGGTCGAGCATTTAATATTACTTCTGGGCCAGTTGAGCTAAATAATCTTACCATTACTAATGGTTTAGCCTATGATGGTGGAGGAATCTATCTTTCAGGCGCTACTTTAACAATCAATGGCTGTATCATAACTAACAATATTGCCAACGGTACAGGATCACCTGCGGGTTCAGGTGGCGGAATTTTCAATGATGTTGGAGGTATACTGATCGTTAATGATTCAGAAATTTCTTCCAATACAGCTAACAGAGCGGGCGGAGGAATTGAGGATAAGTCGGGTTTATCGGTTACTCTTAACAATGTCAATCTCGACACTAATAATGCAGGTGTTTCACCAGCAGTCGCCGCTCCAGGCAATGGTGGTGGTCTGCATGTGACTGGTTCGGCTTCTACAAACATAACAGGTGGAACAACGAATAATAATGTCGCAGCTAATGAAGGTGGCGGGCTATGGAATGGTTCGGGACTAATGACCGTGGTTGACCACACAGTTGATGGAAACACGACTTCAGGAAATGACGCCATGGTTGCTGGTGCAGCTGGCGGTGGTGGAATCTACAATGAGGGAGGAACTCTTGATTTATCTGGTTCAACTATGATAACAAATAATGTTGCCGATGGCGCACAATCAACAGGTGGTGGTATCCTAAACGCTGCTGGAACATTGAAAGCCGACGGAATCACAATCATGGACAACACCTCAAACAGAGCAGGTGGAGGAATCGAAACTAATGGAGGAGGCGCAGTAACGCTCAACAACGTAATTTTAAATTCTAATGATACAGGTGTCGTTACAGGTGCAGGCGCACCAGGAAACGGAGGTGGGCTTCACGTAAGTGGAAATAGCACCATCAACGTAACAGGTGGAACCGTGAACATGAATACTGCTGCCTCCGAAGGTGGTGGATTATGGCATGGAACTGGAACATTGACTGTCGATGCAACAACTATTAACGGTAACACAGCAAGTGGAGCTGGTGCTGACAACGGAGGTGGAGGAATCTACGCTCTTAACGGCGGAACAGTAAATCTTGTAAATGGAGCAACGGTCTCAAACAATATCGCTGACGGGGCTTCTGGTTCTGGTGGTGGAATATTGGTAGATGTCGATGCCAACTTTAGCGCAACAGATTCTTTTATTACTGGAAACAGAGCGAACAGAGCAGGTGGAGGTATTGAGGTTGTTGCCGGAATAGGAACAGCTTCTTTGACAAATTCCTCTTTGGACAATAACAACGCCGGAGTTTCTCCAGCAGTAGCGGCACCAGGAAATGGTGGTGGACTGCATATTTCAGGAATGCAGGACTTCACAATCACAGGAGGAACCGTTAATGGTAATTTTGCAAATCGTGAAGGTGGTGGATTATGGAATGGATCTGGAGTGATGACTGTTGATGGTGCATTAATTGATGGGAATACAGCATTAGGACCAGAAGCCAATCGAGGTGGAGCTGGTATCTTCAATAATGGAGGAACACTTAATGTCCTTAATGGAACAACAATTTCAAACAACTTGTCAACTGGAGCTTCAGGTTCTGGTGGTGGGCTGTTGAGTACTGCTGGTGCAGTTACAGTAAACAACTCTACATTTGATTCTAACTCTGCGAACAGAGCAGGAGGCGCCATCGAATTGATTGATGGTACTCTGGATTTCAATAATTCAGTAATGTCTAACAATGACGTGGACGGAACAGCAGGAACACCAGCACCAGGAAATGGTGGAGGATTCCACGTCACAGGAATGTCTGGAACGATTAATTTCATTGGAAGTAGCATTTTTGGAAATGAAGCTGCCAACGATGGTGGTGGACTTTGGAACCAAAATGGAACGACCATGAATGTTTCTAATTCGGTTCTCTATGATAATTCAGCTGGAGAGGGTGGAGCAATTTACAATAATACAGGATCTATAACTACGGTCATGACAAGTACGATTTCTGGAAATACAGCATCAGTTTCTGGTGGAGGTCTTTCAAACAACGGTGCAAGTCTTGATTTGAATGCCGTGACTATAGCTCAAAATACCTCTGCAACTGGTGGTGGAATTGATGCTGTAAATAATGTGACCTTGAAAAATACCATTGTTGCATTGAACACAGCAGGTTCGGGAACAGATGTTTCAGGAACATTGACATCTAACGATTACAACTTGATTGGTATGGATGACTTGAATGTCTTCACACCGCTAACAAATGATCTAGAAGGTGTGAATCCTCTGATTGGGCCATTGCAAGATAATGGTGGTACAACATTGACACATCAGTTATTGGATGGTTCACCTGCATTTGATGCTGGTGCTCCTGGAGATAATTTTGATGACCAAATTGGTCAACCTGTCTTTGGTGCATCACGAGACATTGGAGCATACGAATCTCAAGTGATTTTATCTATTGAAGAATTCAATGCAGTATCCATCGTGAAAATTTATCCTAATCCTACCAAAGGACAATTCAATATTGCAATTGGCAATACTATGGCGGGAACAATTGACGTTCAGATTGTTTCAATTACTGGTAAGTTAATGCATAAATTGACTATCGGAAACGGTGTCAATAATATGGACATCAGTGGTATGTCATCTGGAATGTATATTGTGAATATCCATACGGAGAGCGGGTCAACTTCACACAAATTGATTTTGGATTAGCCTCCTTATTTTGAACTAACTAATTGAAAAGGGCCATCGAGAGATGGTCTTTTTTATTCAGTTATACAATCGATAGAACTTTATTGACTATTATTTCGTATATATTAAAAATAGCTCTTTATGAAAATCCATTATTACATATTATTTATTTGCTTTATGGCTTTATCATCATGTTCAAAAGATGATAATTCCAGTGAATTGAGTGAAGGAAATTCAATGGCTGCTAATCTTCAGCCAACAGGAAGTTCCTCAAAGGATCTATTGTCACAAGAAATTTTTAAGAGTATGCTTATTGAAGTTGTGTATGTAGAAGGTTTTGAGCCAACACAATCTTCAATTGCAGCGCTCGTATCTTTTTTAGAAACTCGAACTTTCAAACCGAACGGAATTTCAGTTGAAATGCGAAGCATTGCATCTACTGGAACATCGCCATATACCATTGAGGAAATCGCTAACATTGAAAAATCGAATAGAACAAGGTACAATACCTCAGACCAAATTGCCGTTTGGGCCTTTTTTGCTGACGGAAAATCCTCATCCGACACCGACACGAGTGTAACACTTGGAAGCGCTTACAGAAATACGTCAATTGTAATTTTTGAAAGAACCATTCAACAATTGAGCGACGGTAATTTTGAGCCCAATAGAGATATTCTTGAAACCACCGTGATGAACCATGAATTTGGTCACATTTTAGGCTTGACAAATTTGGGCGCCCCATTACAAAGTCAGCACGAGGATACTGCACATCCAAAACATTGTAATGTGCAAAGTTGCTTAATGTATTTCGCCGTCGAAACTGGGGCGGGAATTATGCAAATGGTATCTGGTGGATCCGTTCCACAACTGGACGCACAATGTATAGCCGATTTACAGGCGAATGGTGGACGGTGATTTAGGACGGGAATCGATTCACTTTTGTAGTGGTATGAAATCGTATTAAGTTTAATTATTAATTACCAGTGTTTGCAGACAGAACTCATTTTGACTATTTTTTACAGTGAACATCAAATTTCAAAAGTTATTCTTAAACGCCAAAGCCTGACGAATATGCGCCAAATGATGGTTGCAATGCCAAGCGTACATCCCCAAAACTTCATCTAGTGGAAAGCGTTTCCCATGTTCTGGATGGATGTAGGCTCGTTCTAAATCTTCTTTTGTGAGATGTCGCAGCAGCTTGGTCCATTTTGCATGCAGTGATTTTATCAAGATTAGGGAATCACTAATATCGTCATCATTCCCATCAATCAATGTTGCCCATCGATCTTCATAATAAGGTCTTATGGTGGGCGAATCTTCAGTCAATGCCAATTTGAACCGGATAAAAGCATTCATATGACTATCGGCACAATGGTGTACCACTTGTTTGATGTTCCATCCATCGGGACGATACGGATAATTCAATTCTTCAACAGATAAATTATTTACTAATTTGTCAACCGATTCAGGAAAATTTTCAATGTTCGAAATCCATGTTTCAATTTGGTTTGAATCGATTGTGTCTGGTTTGAAAAATTTCCCAATGGGATATTTTAAACGCTCTAGTTCTTCTTCTGTCATCATTATTTTGGTATTGAGGTT
>JBBSLN010000115.1:0-6675 GCA_038255205.1 Flavobacteriales bacterium | reverse complement strand
GTTCCTGGCATAACTAAAGAGGTGATTATGGGTTTTAATTGATTCTCAAAAGGTTCTTCCAATTGATATGCCATTCGGTTGTTATGCTTCGAAATACTAAATGTTTTAGCAAACAACAATTCTTGCTGTTCTGAGCTTAAATATTCAAATTCAGGACCTTTATGAACGGATAAAGTAACATCTGAAAATAACGACAGATTTTGTTTAATTTTTGAAGTTGAAGGCGTTGTTATTCTTACAGCTTTTAATATAGGTAACTCATCATTTTTAGATAGTTTTTGTTGTTTGGTTATATGCGGAAATAAACTACGACTATTCATGGTTTTTTCCGTTTGAAATCCGCCAGACACAGCCAAATAGGCTCTAAAACCGACCATCAACTTACCAAATGATAAGACATCACTGGTTTTCACAGCAATGACAACATTATTTTTAAAGGAAATATCATTCAATTTTGGTGACATATCCCCTCCAGTAACACAAATGTTCGTAGCACATTCGAAAACTAAAGTTGCTCCTGTCATCGTCATTTCCAAAACGGCATCATTTTCATTATTATTAAGTAAAGCATTTGCCATTTTCGCTGAAAATGTATCCATGACACCAGAAACTGGTACCCCGAAATATTGGTAATCAAAACGTCCCAAATCTTGTATGGTTGTATAAAAACCTGATTGGATAACCTTAACCATACAGCACCTCACTTTCCACTACATAAGTCCCGTTATTGACAGATGTCATAATCTCATGGTAATTGCTCAATGCTGTCGGTACAAATTGAATTGTATCTCCAGCCTTCGCGAAACAAGGCGTTTCACTTTGAACATCAAAAAAGTTGATTGGTGAATTGCCAATAATATTCCAGCCACCTGGGCTTTCATTTGGATACACACCAGTTTGATTTCCACCAATTGCAACAGCACCTTTTTTTATTTGTAATCTAGGACTTGCTTTACGAGGTGTATAGAGTGTTTCATTCAAGCCTCCCAAATAAAGAAATCCCGGTAAAAAACCTATAAAATAAACAGTATAGATACTTTCGGAATGCAGCTCGATAATTTCGTTTTTGGATATTCCTTTTTCCAAAGAAAGCATCTCTAAATCAAGTCCAAAAGAATCATCATAACATACAGGAATTTTCCATAATAGAACGCTCGATTTCTTGTAAATACCCTTGGAGTTATAAACTTCTTTAAGTTCTGAAACCGCAAAACCATAATCAATTATAATTTCATAGTAAGTAACTAATAATGAATTATATGCGTGATTAATATGAATTTTTTGTTCAACGTATTTTTGAAGAATTTTTTCCTTGAAATTAATGATATCTTTGAGAATAACCTCCTCTATTTTAGATGGCCATTCTATCAAAATAGAACGATCTCCATAAGGTTTATATTTGAGTTGATACTGATTCAAAACACTACATTATATTGATATGATTTTGCTTCAATTTTTCCGTTAGCTTCTCTAAAGATTTTTCAACATTTGGATGGTCGCCATGAACACAATAAGTATCGGCCTCCATATTGATTTCGACTCCAGTTAAGGTCTTCACTTTTTTCTTTATAATCATCGTATAAACATGGTTGAACATCTCGTCAAAATCAGAAATAATAGCACTATCCTGTTGTCTTGAAACTAAAGTTAAATCCTCATTATAATTTCTATCTGCAAATGCTTCAACTAATATTGGAATCCCTTCCTCTCGCGCTCGCTTCTCAATCACTGAACCATAAGGAACATATAATTTTACTGGATACGGCAAACTTTTCATAACTTCAATAATCACATTACCAATCGTTTCGTCTACGGCAGCTAAATTATACAATGCGCCATGCGGCTTTATGTGATGTAATACGGCATTTTCTTCACGTAAAACCAATAATAAATCCCTAATTTGATGTTTTAAAGAAGTGTATAAATCTGCACACAACATCTCAATTTTTATTCTACCAAAATTTTCCTTATCCGGAAAAGATGGATGCGCACCAATCTTAACTTTATAAGCTTTTGCCAGCTTTACAACAGTTCGCATAGTGTCCATCGAACCAGCGTGACCACCACAAGCAATATTACAGGACGAAATAAAAGGCATCAACATTGCTTCGTTGTCCAAACCCTCTCCCACGTCTGCATTGATATCGATTATTGTGTTTACCATTAGAATACTTCAAAAACTTTTAAAATACTTTTTAGTCCCAAAAAAATAGTAACTCCCAAGATAAGCATTGCGATTATATTTTGAAACAAACTATTTTTGTAAGATCCAAGAATAGATGATTTATTCATTATCCAGAGTAATAAACCTGCAATTATCGGTAGCAGCAATCCGTTAGTGATTTGTGCAAACTTTATGATCTCAATTGATTTGATTCCTAATGAAGAAAATAAAATCCCCATAAATAGAATAAACATCCATACCATTCTGAAGGTTTTGGATGTCATTTTGGTATTCCAGCCCAAACAGCCTGTTGCAACATAAGCGGCAGCCAAAGGCGCTGTAATAGCGCTTGTAATTCCTGCTGCAAAAAGCCCGATTGCCATGACATATTTGGCAAAAATCCCAAAAAGCGGTTCTAATCCTTGCGCTAAATCTGCAGCACTATTCACCTGTTTTGTTTGAATGGCTGCGGCCGAAATGATAATACACATCGACACAATACCGCCTAATATAACTGCTATGATGGTGTCTTTGCGAGCGTATTTCAAATCCGATTCATTATGCCACTTTTCTTTTACCAATGAGGCGTGCAAAAACAGGTTATAAGGCACCACAGTCGTTCCTATAAGTCCAATAATAGTCAGCAAACTACCTTCGGGAGTTTCAAAACTTAATATGCCACTAAAAATTTCTGATACATTCGGTTTCGTTACTATTGCTGTTACCAAAAACGCCAAACTCATAATGATGACCATTGCTACTAAAGCACGTTCGAGAATTTTATAATTTCCTATATATAACAACACAAAAGCGAATAAGCCAATACAAAGACTCCAAATATTCACTGAAAAACTACCAAGCGTCAATTCTGGCGTTCCAAAAATGGATTCCAAACCAAGGACACCACCACTGATGTTTCCTGCTTCGTAGGCAGCATTACCAATGACGATGGCTGACAAAATCAATACAATAATAAAACCCCTACTAATAGGATGCTTAATTTCGGTACGTATAATTTCAGAAAGTCCTTTTTGAGTAATAATCCCTAAACGAGCAGACATTTCCTGCAAAACAATAGTTGCAACAATAGAAAACACCATGGCCCACAGCAGTGCAAAACCAAAGCCAACACCAGCCAATGTACAAATTGTCACTGTTCCAGGTCCGATGAAAGCAGCTGCAATTAAGGGTCCAGGTCCAATGTTTTTAAACCAGTTTTTAATCATTATTGACTGAATTTAGCGCATAAATAGCAAAACTTCCCAACCAATGTCCGCCTTCATAGCTGTCTCCAACAATACTTGGCAATGAATAGTTAATATGTTGGTTTGCAATGTTTTTAAGGTGTGCATATTCTGGTAAATCTTCTGCAATTTTGTTCAAACTCCAAGCACGTGAAAAGTTAACGCCATCAAGATGAACCAATTTACCATCTGTTCTATCCGATACTTTTCCTGTTTCCAACTGAAAATTTTCCTCTTTAAGTTGAGGCAAAAAATCTGAAAGCCAAATTTTAAAATCTTCTGTTGGTAAGACTCTTTTCATAAGTGCAGCTTCTTCTAAACAAGGCGACAGAAAATCAAATCCGCTTGGTTCCCATGATAACGGACATTCCTTATCCTTAAAATAAAAATCTTTTGATCGTTGCTCAATCATTGTCTTTAATTCGTCATCACCAACGGCTTTGGCATAATCGTGAGCAAAAGATAGTCCAAATGCTGTATTAGGATGCTCTCCTACCCTAATTGGATAGTTTAATTTCGGCAGAAACTCAATATACTTGCCAACTATCAGATCTGTTAAAGGTTGTAAATTGTTTTCCAACTCACGAGCTGTCGGGTCATCCCAAGAATGAAGCTCTTCAGCTAATTTAAGCAGCCAGGCCCACCCATAAGTGCGTTCGTAAGAGGTATTGTGCTTACCATAAAAATAGTCTACTTCAGTAAGAATATTTTCTTTAGACATATTTTGGAGTAATTTAGTCTTAATTGCTTCCCCATTTACCAACTCTGGAAATTGCTTTAGCAAACGCACCAAACTCCAATGACCATGAACCGCTGAATGCCAATCAAAGCAACCATAAAAAGCTGGATGTAAGGCTTTCGGGGTTAGCAAATCCTCAGCACTGCCAATGGTTTGATTGAGTTTATTTGGATACTCCGTCTCCATACAATGCAAAGGTAATTGCGACAACCTATTAGCCTCTTCGAGATTGAGGATTGGTGTTTGAGCTTGTTCTATCTTCGTATCGGTATTTACCTCTTCTTTTTTGGATGTATCGCAACTCCAAAGGCTAATCAAAACAAATGCGATAATGAGGTTTTTCATAATTTATTTTTTAAAGATATTTTGTTGAATAACTTACCCTAACCAACCATCTCTATCTAAACTTCTGTATTGAATGGCTTCGCTGATGTGTGAGCCATTTAAATCTTCTACTCCTTCTAAATCGGCAATCGTACGTGCTACTTTAAGGATTCTGTCATAAGCCCTTGCGGAGAGATTGAGTCGTTCCATAGCGGTTTTGAGAAGCTGTTTGGACGCCTCATCTAAAACACAATACTTTCGAATCTGTTTGGTGTTCATCTGTGCGTTGTAATGGACATTCTCATTGTCTTCAAAACGGAGTGTTTGACGTTCTCTTGCTGCGGTGACACGTTTTCTTATTTCGATTGAGGGCTCGCCTTTTCTGTCGTCCGATAGTTTTTCGAACGGGACTGGCGTGACTTCGATGTGGATATCAATCCGGTCTAATAGTGGTCCCGATATTTTGCTTAAATAGCGCTGCATTTCGTGAGGTGAGGATGTCTTGGGTGCACTTGGATCATTGAAATAACCACTTGGGCTTGGATTCATACTGGCAACAAGCATAAAAGATGACGGATAGGTGACTGTAAATTTTGCCCTTGAAATGGTCACTTCACGATCTTCCAGAGGTTGGCGCATGACTTCAAGTACATCGCGTTTAAATTCTGGTAATTCGTCCAAAAACAAAACGCCGTTGTGAGATAATGATATTTCACCTGGTTGTGGATAGCTTCCGCCGCCGACTAAAGCGACATTCGAAATCGTGTGGTGTGGACTTCTAAAAGGACGTTGTGACATTAAGCCCATGTTTGCTTTGACACGTCCTGCGACGGAATGGATTTTTGTAGTTTCCAAAGCTTCACGAATAGTCATTGGAGGTAAAATACTAGGCAAACGCTTTGCCAGCATCGTCTTCCCTGCTCCTGGTGGGCCTATGAGGATAATGTTATGGCCGCCTGCTGCAGCAATTTCCATACAGCGTTTGATACCCTCTTGACCTCTTACATCGGCAAAGTCAAATTCTGGGAAGTCGAGATTTTTATAGAATTCTTCTTGAATGTTTATCGTGGTCTGCTCTAATGGCTCGTCTTTTTCAAAGTAGTTAATGACTTGTTCTATATTTTCAACCCCAAAAACATTTAAACCATCAACTATGGCAGCCTCTTTAGCATTTTGGATCGGAAGGATAAAGTTTTTAAAACCTTCCTCCTTTGCTTTAATGGCAATGGGCAAGGCGCCTTTGATGGGTTGCAGGCTTCCATCTAAAGACAGCTCGCCCATGATTAAAAATTCTTCGAGATTGTCTGCTTTGATTTGGTCCGTAGCAACCAAAATACCCACTGCCAATGTCAAATCATAGGCAGAACCTTCTTTGCGCAAATCGGCAGGTGACATGTTGATGATGATTTTTTTTCCTGGGATTTTGTAGCCATTGTTTTGCAATGCGGCGGCAATCCGAAAATTACTTTCCTTGATGGCGTTATCAGGAAGGCCAACTAAATGATAACCAACACCATTATCGACATTGACTTCTACAGTTATAGTTGTGGCTTCCACACCAAATACGGCACTTCCAAAGACTTTTTTGAGCATAGTGGATTGTTTGGTTTAAAAGTAGGGAGATTGGAGGGAATTACAAAAGGTTTATTGGTCGCAGTGAGTGTTTGGATGCTGAATCGTTTTTATGTTGAAAATTTGTAGTGGTTGGCAAAGTGCCTAATTTGGTGAAAAGACATGAAGATGAAGGAAATAGATTTAATTAAGGAATAAACGCGAAAGACAAGGCTTCGGATTTACTTATGCATTATAATTGAGTATTTATTTACCAACGCGTTCCGCCTCCAATTTTAAAACGTCATTTCTTGTTTTTAACAAGTCGGCCATGTAATTTTTTAGAAAAAGGGAGTTCGCTAATTTCCCTAATACGCCGTAAGGACTTTCAAAATGGAACTTATCAATCATAATGGTTTGATTGTTTACCTCTTCAAAAATATGCTCATATTTAAAGGACTTGAAAGCTCCTGATACCATTTCATCCACAAAATAATTAGGGCTGTTGAACTCTGTTATTATTGAAGTCAAGTGCTGTTTGATACCGAAATGCGTGGCTTCCCAAGTGACATATTCGCCGAGTTCGATGAGTCCAGTTGTTTTTCCTGTAATTGCTTTTTCGCTGGAATGTTTTAAAGATTGTTGATGGAAAT
>JBBSLN010000114.1:0-6685 GCA_038255205.1 Flavobacteriales bacterium | reverse complement strand
CTATTTGGAAGCACGAGTATCACTGGCCTAATTTTCTTGGTTTCTATGGCTTTATCCATTAATAGTTTTAAATCCATCCATTGAAACATTTGTAAATCGTCCACTGCAAATCCGTGAAGAAAGTAGATTGTCGGGTAGCTACCTTGGCTAGAGTTGTAACCTGGTGGAAGATAGACGGATATTTTGCGCATAGGATCCTCACCTCCCTTATTGTTTTGGATTGATCGCGCCAAAAACTGTCGTACCACTACTTCTCCTTCATTTTGAATTTGACTATAATTGGAAGGTGCAAGAAATAAAAGAAATAAGCTTGAAATTAATAGTTTTTTCATAATGTGTTTTTAATTTTTTGCTGTTAAGGCATATGAATAATTCGTTTCTATTTTTTTATTTTTGGCAGCTTCGTATTTTTTCTTCTGTCAGCTATGAACCAGTACATCCAAATAAAACTCAACGGAATGACCCATACACTAAAATCTGACACTGCCATTGCCCCTGCTTCATCGCTGGTGACGGATCTAAAAAAAGGCATGGCTGTGTGGTCAACAATCCGAATCACTACAAAATAAGTGGCACAGATAAAACTGCTTATCATAAAGCGTCTGTGAAAGATTATATTTTTTCTTCGGATAAATGCATAGGCAAGGATTACAAACAACAGCCAAAGAGTACCATTGCTATAATGTGAAACTTCCATCCAAAAAATATCAGCTGAAAAAATAGGAAGCAGGATATATAAACCAAAAACGCAAAGCAGGGACGCAAGAATGTAAAGCTTCCCGATTTTACGATGAAAAGAAATATAACGGTTGCGGACGGCTGGCGTAAACTGAATGATTCCGGTTATATAAACTATGATTCCGGCGAGTATATGAATCACAAAAGCACCTCGTTGAAAATTATTTTCAAACCCTATGTAGGGCGGGAAACCTGCCGAAAAAAAAGCGGCTTTGGGAATCATAAAAAAAAGGAAGATGCCAAAGAATAATAACCAACCGACAACTGGCCACAATTTTAAACGGTTTGCTTTTAATGAAGCCGCGGGTGATTGAGTAGTTAGCATTGATTAATTTTTATTGATATAAATAATTTTAGAACTCTTTCTGTATTGCTTTCTTAAATTATCCGTTCTTGTATTGCCTTGGCCACAGCCTCCGTACTGGAGTGCACATGCAGTTTTACATAAATGTTCTTAATATGTGTCTTTACCGTTTCTGATGAAATAGACAAATCACTGGCAATCATTTTATAGCTTTTTCCAGCGGTCAATTCCGTTAGCACCAATTTCTCTTTATCGGTTAAGTCATAGTCTTTTTTGGGTATATGTTCATTATGGCTTTTGAATATTTGCAATACTTTCCTGGCAATACTTGGAGACATTGGGGCACCTCCACTTTGAGCATCAGTCAAAGCCTCAATATATTGAACTGGAGACGAGGATTTTAAAATATAACCAGAAGCACCTGCGCAAATGGCTCGAAATATAGAATCATCGTCAGAAAAGACGGTTTGAATCAATACATGAATTTCTGGAAATTCCTTTTTAATGAGTTGGGTTGCCTCAATTCCCGAAATACCTGGCATCTCAATATCCATAAGACAAAGATCACAGTCAACCTCCTTCAAATCGGTCAATACGTTTTTACAATTAGGAAATGCACCTGTGCATTGAAATCCGTCCGTATTATTAATCAGAAGTTGCAGACTTTCTCTCAAATGCTTGTTGTCTTCAAAAACACAAATTTGTATATCTCGCTCCATAACACAATATTAACCCAATTATAAATGTAATGAAATACCGAATTTGGGGGAGTATCTTATTTATCCCAAAGGAAAATTTAACTTTATTACAGTTCCGTCAGATGGTCCTGAAGTGATGTCCAAAGTGCCGTTCAACTCATTCGCTCTCGATTGCATATTGTCCAAGCCATTGCCCCTATTGATGACATTTTCGTCAAACCCATTGCCATAATCCCTGATTGCCATTCGCAATTGTTTATTATGTATGGAAATATCTATATGCAGTTGTTTGGTAGCTGAATATTTGATGGCATTATTGATGGCCTCTTTAAAAATGAGGTACACGTTTTTATTTTGTACCATTGTCAATTTAAGACCATTCAAATCATTGGCGTTAAAACTATATTCAATTTCGCGGACTGATGAATATTCATGGATAAATCGCTCCATTCGGTCACGCAAATTTGAACCAGAGTTCTCATCGGACTTGATCATCCATACAATATCACTCATTTTTTCTATGACATCGTGGGCATTTGACCCTACCTTGGAAATTACCTCGTCTTTCTGGTCGGACTTCATTTGCTCCGCCATTTGGCTCAGCATATAGATACTGCTTAGCGAACTGCCCACTTCATCATGGAGGTCAGCGGCAATTTGGTTTCTAAGCAATAATTCGGACATTTTTTGTTTATGCTTTTGCCTATTGAAGAAACCCCATACGGCAAAACTTATTAGAATTACGATAAGAGCAGCAAGCAATAATAAAACACGCTGTTGTTTTAGCTGTTGATCTTGTATCACTTGATCTTTTTGCAGCAATTGGATCTGTTTTTCATTCTTTTCCTTGTTGTATAATTCCTCAATCTCTTTAAATTGAGTTTGTATGTCAATATTTTTGATGCTATCATTCAACTTATGATATTTTTCGGAATACAATAGTGCCTTTTCATATTCTTTTTTTCCTGAATAAAAATCGGCCAAATTCTTGTAAGCAGCTGCTTCCTTACTGACATTTCCAGACAACCTCAAGTTCTCTATATTTTCATTGGCCATAAGGATTATTTCTTCAGAAACATTTTTTTCTTTTGTGGTCGCAATAATTTCTAAGTCAGCCGAGGTAACAGAGTTTTTATCGCCCAATTGCCCGGCAATGGTTTTGCTTTTATTAAGATGTGAAATGGCCTTGTCTGTTTCATTTTTTAGGGCGTATATTTTCCCCATATTTAAATGGATCTTCATAGCCTCATTCGACAATTTTAATTCTTCACTGATCTTTAATGCTTTGGTAAAATGTTTAAGTGCTTTATCATGTTCTCCAATACCTGTATATATCCTTCCTAACGAATGCTCTGCGTTGCCCAAACCTCTCAAATCATTAGTTTCAGTTTTTAAGGTTATTGCTTTTTTTATATAAGAAAGTGCGGACTGGTGCTGTCCGAGTTCAATATAGGATTCCCCAATATTTTGAAAACAGAATGCCTGGCCCTTTTTGTTGCCAAGTTTTTCGAACCCACGAAGTGCCTTTAAATAGTAGTCCAAAGCGGAATTGTAATCGGATAGTCCTAAGTAGCAGTTTCCAATGTTAACTGCCTGACCGGCTAAAGACAAAGGATTATCTAATTTTTCGATTAGGTCATAAGATTTTTTAAAATACACCAAAGCCTCCTTAAAATTTCCTGCCTTTCTATTATATAACCCAGCAGCAGCATAATAATTCGTTTGAACGACATCATGGTCAGTATCCTGTTCCGTTTTTTGCTGAGATAATTTTTCCAACGATTTAAGATAGAAAAGTGCGCTGTCTATTTTCGCATCGTTTTGGTAGACACTTACCAATTGTGAATAAGTGTTGCTCAGTCCACGCTTGTAATCCATCAAAAGACCTAAATATTTTGCTTTCCATAAATAGGACTTTGCCTTTAAAATATCCGACCTAACCAAATCCGTAGCACGGAAATTTAAGGCGTTTATGGATTCAACATTCACGCTATTTGTGGCAACAATAGCTTCCAAACTGTCAATCTTAGACTGTTGTGCATTAAGCAATTGAAACCAAAAACAACAAAAACAGAAAATAATCACATTGGTTTGCATGCGGTCTATTTAGTGTGTTGAAATTACAAAATATTAAGTTCATAATTGATTGTTTCAATTCAATTGATAAAGTGATTACAATTGGGATATATTTTGCAAAGCTTCATGGAAAATCGTAACATTACAAACCGTAAATAAATCCTAATTTAATTATTCATATGGAAAGCAAAGACATCAAACCCCGAGTACCTCAAGACGAACATATTGTTGAAAACAGAGAATTGAATATTTGGGAAGCCTTGATTCCTGTTGCTGCTTTGGTTATTATGCTATTTTTTAATGTATTCTATGCTTTTGGTGATGACGCTTTAAGTGGTAGTAATCAATTTTTATTATTATTAGGAGCTGCCGTTGCAGCGATTGTTGGTCATTTCAATAAAGTTTCCTTTAGTCAGATGATGGATGAAGTTGCAGAAAACATCAAGTCTGTAACAGGATCATTACTTATATTACTTTTTGTGGGTTCTTTAGCAGGCACCTGGCTTATTAGCGGAATTATTCCTTCCATGATTTATTATGGTTTACAGATTTTAAGTCCAGAAATATTCTTACCAGCTTGCGTCATTATTTGTGCCATCATTTCTGTGGCGACAGGCAGTAGTTGGACAACTTCTGCAACGGTTGGTATTGCTCTTGTTGGTATAGGAAACGCGTTGGGAATCAATCCAGGCATGACCGCTGGAGCCGTCATTTCAGGCGCTTACTTCGGAGATAAGATGTCTCCTTTAAGTGACACAACCAATCTTGCACCTGCAATGGCTGGTGGCGAATTGTTTTCGCATATCAAATATATGACCTATACAACCATACCAACTATTGTCGTAACATTGATCTTATTTATAATAATTAGCTTATCCATAGATGTATCCGGAAATACGGATACTTCTGTGATGCT
Organism: Flavobacteriales bacterium; assembly: GCA_038255205.1. Classification (GTDB taxonomy): domain Bacteria; phylum Bacteroidota; class Bacteroidia; order Flavobacteriales; family Flavobacteriaceae; genus JBPOFM01. The sequence continues at coordinate 1,953 of JBBSLN010000114.1, read as the reverse complement.
AGCTTCCATAAAAGAATCATTCAACATAACGCCTTGGGTATTTTTGGTGCCAGTTGCCGTTATTTTAATGATTGTCAAGAAAACCCAACCTTTAATTGCCTTACTGGTCGGCACCTTATTAGGTGGACTGTTTGCGATTATTTTTCAACCTGAAATCGTGAAACAAATTACGGGTGCCGAAACTTTGACATTTCTTTCAGGTTATAAAGGTGTTATGACCGCTATGACTGTTGATACATCTATCGCCACTACAAGCGCTGAACTAAATGATTTATTCTCCTCTGGAGGTATGTCAGGTATGCTAGGCACCATTTGGTTGATTATTTGTGCCATGGTGTTCGGTGGTGTTATGGATGCCATCGGAGCATTAGCAAGAATCAGCAAATCGGTTTTAAATCTGTTCGATTCTGTCTTTGGATTATTTGCAAGTACGGTTATCAGTTGTGTTGGATTAAATGCTATTGCGAGCGATCAATATTTAGCAATTGTCATTCCGGGAAGGATGTATAAAAAAGCGTTCGAAGATAAAGGTTTAGCACCCGAAAATTTGAGTCGAACACTTGAGGATTCTGGAACTGTAACATCTGTTTTGGTGCCCTGGAACACTTGTGGTGCCTATCAAAGTAGTGTGTTGGGAGTTGACACCTTGCACTATGCTGGTTATGCATTTTTCAACTACTTAAGTCCGTTTACGACGCTTCTCTTTGCTGCGTTCAAAATAAAAATCAATCAACTTAAAGATTCCTAATAGACAATTTCATAACTATTCCTTTTACTATTTAGCAAGTTCGTAATTTGTTGTATGGATTGATATGAATTCAATTGAAATATCACCAGAATTTTAAGACCATTTGCACAGGCTATTTTATCATTCTTTTATATAATTAATTACTAAATGCAGAACGTCCTTTTGGATGTAATTTTGTTGTAGAAAATTAATAATCTAAAACATAAATCATATGGCATTTGTAGGGAAAAAATTTCCAAATTTAAGCGTCAACGCAATGAACGACATGGGAGAAACTTTCAAATTGAACGTTCTTGACGAAGCGCAGAAAAACAATAAAAAAGTAGTCTTATTTTGGTATCCAAAAGACTTCACATTTGTATGCCCAACTGAATTGCATGCGTTTCAAGCAGCAGTAGGTGAATTCGAAAAACGAAACACAATTGTTATTGGAGCATCATGTGACACTGCTGAAGTTCATTTTGCATGGCTAACCACAGCTAAAGACAATGGCGGAATAGAAGGTGTAACCTATCCTATTTTAGCTGATTCAAACCGAAACTTGGCATCTGCATTGGGAATCTTGGATATTTCTGAAGAATCTTATGATGAAGAAACAGGTTTGTTTACTGTTGAAGGCGACAACGTCGCCTACAGAGCGACGTATATCATCGATGAGGAAGGTACTGTGCAACATGAAGGTATCAACAATATGCCTTTAGGAAGAAATGTAAACGAATATTTACGTTTGATCGATGCCTTAACCCACGTTCAAGAAAAAGGAGAAGTATGTCCTGCAAACTGGGAAGAAGGAAAAGATGCGATGCAAGCAAATTCTAAAGGAACTGCTGCTTACTTAAAAGCGCATTTGAATTAAACAACATGAATGTCATTACGGGTGCAACTATGCAATCGTTTCCAGAATAGCGAGATTGCTTCGCTCTGCTCGCAATGACGTTTTTAATTTTATTATAATGATACAGGAATTAGAACAAGATAATTTACAACAACTCATATCAGAAAATGATACTGTGGTTGTTCAATATTCTGCCGGATGGTGTGGCAATTGTAGAATCATGAAGCCGAAATTTAAAAAATTGGCCACTGAAAATGAGAACATCACATTCGTGATGGCAGATGCTGAAAAATTTCCTGAATCTAGGAAATTGGCAACAGTTGATAACTTGCCAACGTTTGCGACGTTTAAAAATGGTGTTTTTGTGAAT
>JBBSLN010000113.1:0-6732 GCA_038255205.1 Flavobacteriales bacterium | reverse complement strand
GGTAAAATTATTAACGAACACGGCAGCCAAATGCAGTCCTCGTCGTTGGTCGCTGTTCACTTTATGGGACTTACTTCCCAAAGCAGTCGCCAAAGATTTCAAAACTTTCAAATCCGTTTTATCTATCACTTCGATACAAATTGGGACATTCTTAAAATCAACTTCCGCATGCTTACTAAAGGTCTGAAGCGGATAAAATACACCACGTCGATGTTTCATATCCAAATCATAAACACCAACACTACCAGACGTATGGACTACCAATCGGTTGTCAAAGGGAAGTTCTGATGATAGGTCAGCAACGGCATCATCGCTCACAGCGAGCACATAAACATCAGCATCTTTCAATTGAGAAACGTCATCAGTAATCTCAACGGCATTCTTGTAAGATTGAATGGTTTCCAAACTCCTATTGAACCATTGTTTAACAACTACGGTATCTGATTTTTGAAATCCTTTATATAAATGCGACGCCACATTTCCTGCGCCAAGAAGTACTACTGAAATCATACCGCTAAAATACAGAACAAAAGTTCAAAGTTCAGAGTTTCAACTTCAAAGTTTATAGTTTTTGAACTAACTTTGCGCCTCTGCGGCTTTGCGAGAGATATTTAAGGATTAAGTATTAACTTTATAGCCCATGAAACAAGATATCCAAAATAGAGAAGACATACTTCTATTGGTCACAGAATTCTACAAAAAAGTAAGGAAAGATGATATATTAGGACCTTTCTTTAATAACGTCATCAAAGATTGGGATGCACATTTGCAACATTTGACGACCTTTTGGGACACGAGTCTGTTTATGACCAAAAAGCTAGAGCACAAATACAAAGGCAATCCTCTCGAAGTACATATCAAAGTCGACAAAGAAAATAACCATAGCATCACAGAACTGCATTTCGGTATTTGGTTGAATCTGTGGTTTCAAACAGTGGATGAACTCTTTGAAGGCGAAGTCACCGAAAACGCGAAACGCCGCGCCCGAAAAATGGGAACATTTCTATATTTAAGCATTTTCCAAGCAAGACAGGGATAAGTTTTTCAGTCGCAGTCGCAGTTTTCAGTTCTTTCTGTGGAACTTTAGGTTTTATGTAAAATAATTTCAGCTTTGCGAAACTTTGTGTCTCCTTTGTGTTACTTCGCGGAACAACCTTTTTTATTTTCGTTAATTCGTTAATTCGTTAATTCGTTAATCGTTAATTCGTTAATCGTTAATCGTTAATCGTTAATTCGTTAATCGTTAATCGTCAATTCATTAATCGTTATTTCATTTTCAACTTAACACGTCTCAACTAAACAACAAACCAGCACCCTAATTTTAACACCTTTTAACTTAATCATAACCAACTAAAAGCCTTAAATTTGCACTGCTGAAATTATTGCCCAAAAAATTGCCACTGTATCATGCAAAAAAAGCTAGCTAATATTCTTTTTTCTACCCGCTTAACTGCCATTTTATTTGTTGTTTTTGCCGTAGCCATGGCCACGGGAACCATTCTCGACAGAAATATGGATACGTCACCAACGCCTTACACAAGAACATTGATTTACAATGCCTGGTGGTTTGAAGCCATTATGGTGTTTTTTGTCATCAATTTCATCGGTAATATGTTCAGATATCGCTTGTTGCGAAAAGAGAAATGGGCAACCTTACTCATTCACTTATCATTTATTTTAATCATTGTTGGCGCATTCATCACGCGTTATGTCAGTTTTGAAGGGGTAATGGCCATCAGGGAAGGCGAATCCGAAAGTCAATTTCTTTCACAAAAAACATACGTCACTGCTTACATTGACGGCGATTATTTGGTGGATGGGGTCGCACAGCGAAAAGCGATTGAACAGGAAGTTGATTTTTCCCCTCGACTTGATAATAATTTTGAGTTTGAAACCGAATACAATAGCATTCCAATAACCATTGAGCTTGAGAAATTCATCGCAGGTGCAGAGAAAGATATCGTTCCAGATGAAAGCGGTGAGGCATATTTAAAAATCGTTGAAGCCGGCGAAGGGCAGTCCCATAATCACTTTTTAAAATCGGGAGAGGTTCAGAGCATTCATAATGTATTGATTTCCTTGGATAAACCAGTCGATGGCGCCATCAACATTACGAACACACCGCAAGGTTTGACCATCCAATCGCCATACGAAGGCGAATACATGACCATGGCTACCAGAGTGCAAGGATTGTTGGTTAAAGACAGTCTGCAACCCTTGGTACTTCGTTCGCGCTACATTATTGGTAATATGGCGATGGTCTTCCCAAAACCTGTGGTAAAGGGAACATTTGACATTGTTAAGAAACCCGTCATCCTAAAAGGAGACGAAGATGGAGTGGTGATGAAAGTCACGGCCAATGGAAAGACAGAACGTGTAAAATTATTGGGTGGTAAAGGAATGAACAATGCATTCGAACAAGTGAAACTCGGCAACTTGGACATCGCCATCAAATACGGTTCTAAAGTCATGGAATTGCCTTTTGAGATTAAATTAAACGATTTTATCGCACAGAAATATCCAGGAACTGAAAAAAGCTATTCGTCTTATGAAAGCAAAGTGACGGTAATGGACAAGGAGAAAGGCGAATATGATTACCACATCTATATGAATAACATACTTGACCATCGTGGCTATCGTTTCTTTCAGGCGAGTTTTGACCCAGATGAAAAGGGAACGATTCTGTCGGTCAACCACGATTTCTGGGGAACTTGGATTACCTATATTGGCTACTTCTTGCTTTATTTGGCCTTGTTAGCAATTCTTTTTGATAAAAATACACGTTTTGCCGATCTCAAACGCATGTTGGAAAAGGTGAAGAAACAAAAACATACAGTGTCAGCCATCGTGCTGTTCTTTATGTCAACGATTGGTTTTTCACAAACACATTCTGCGGGTGATGGCCACTTAAATGATAGGCCAACCAAATCGCAAATCGATTCTGTATTAAGAGCTAATATTACCCCAAAAGCGCACGCGGATAAGTTTGGACACATGGTCGTTCAGGATTATTCTGGGCGAATGATGCCAATGGATACCTACGCATCCGAAATGCTACGAAAATTGAGCAAACAAGACACGTATGAAGACTTTACAGCCAGCCAAGTGTTTTTGTCTATCAATGAAAGTCCATTGCTTTGGTATAATGTGCCTGTCATTTATTTAAAACCACAAAAGGCTGATACCATTCGAAGTATTATAGGTGTATCTAAAGACCAAAAATATGTTCCTTTGGTTGATTTTTTTGGAGAGAATGGAACTTATAAATTGGCACCATACATTGAAGAAGCATATAAAGCACAAATTCCGAATGGTTCTCAAAAAGAATTTAAGGAAGCCGACCAACGCGTGAATTTGTTATACAATGTCATCGAAGGTCGTGCTATGAAAATTTTCCCTGTTCCGAATGATGATAACAACAAGTGGATTTCCGCTATGGAATTCCGTAAGGATGGCTACAGAGAAAAAATCGAGGATTCATTGTATGGTAACTTTATCAATAACGGCTTCAGTGCGTATTTATTAACGCTCAATAATGCCAAACAAACAGGGGATTTTTCCAAAGCCGAAGATGTGCTGGAAGGCATTAAAAAGACCCAACTAAAATTCGGAAGCGAAGTGATGCTGTCTGACAAAAAGATTGATGCCGAAATCAAATACAACAAATACGATATTTTCAAGAAACTGTTCAGCTGGTATATGTATGCCGGAACCTTAATGTTCATTTTATTAATCGTCCAGATTTTTAATGATAGAAATAAATTTGTCAATGTTAGTGTCAACGTCTTCAAATGGATTGTGGTTGGTTTGTTCATAGTACATACCGCTGGATTAGGGGTGCGTTGGTATATTTCAGGCCACGCTCCATGGAGTGATGCCTACGAGTCCATGATATATGTGGCTTGGGCAACGATGTTCTTTGGATTGGGTTTTGGACGAAAGAGTGATTTGACCATTGCGTCAACAGCATTTGTGACATCTATTATCTTAATGGTGGCGCATTGGAATTGGATGGATCCTGCAATCGCCAATCTTCAACCTGTACTTGATAGTTATTGGTTGATGATTCACGTTGCGGTCATCGTCATGAGTTACGGCCCATTTACTTTGGGAATGATTCTCGGCTTGGTGTGTCTGTTCTTGATGGTTTTCACAACGAAAAACAACAAAGAAAAAATGCTGCTCAACATCAAAGAGCTCACCATCATCAACGAAATGGCTTTGACCGTCGGATTGGTGCTGTTGACCATCGGAAATTTCCTTGGAGGCATGTGGGCAAACGAAAGTTGGGGACGCTATTGGGGTTGGGATCCAAAAGAAACATGGGCGCTGATTAGCATCATGGTCTATGCCTTTGTAATTCATATGCGCTTGGTGCCAGGATTACGTGGCCGATACGGTTTTAATTTAGCTTCCGTTATCGCTTTTGCCAGCATTATGATGACATATTTTGGAGTGAATTTCTACTTGTCGGGATTGCATGCCTACGCGAGTGGTGACCAAATTGTAAGTTTTCAGTTTATAGCTATAACGGTTGGTATTGTTGCTATTTTAGGGTTTTTTGCCTATCGAAAGTATGGCTTATATTATAAGAAGTGATGTCAATTTAAAAGTGTTTTACTGTGTTTGAAACACAAACAGAATAGACCTTTAAAAGACTACAATGCTTATCTATCAGATAGCACAGGATTTAAAACTTTTAATATTTTGGCGTATGAAATTTCCCTAAAATCACTCACTACCATATCCGCAAGCGAATAATCCTGGTCTTTAGAATGAAAACTATCATAACCTACACAAAAAATCCCCGCATCCTTCGCGGCACGGATTCCATTGGTAGAATCCTCAATCACAATACACTCATGTGCTTGGTGGCCCGAAGCCCTGGCGGCCTTTTCAAAAATTTCAGGATGAGGTTTAGATGCCTTTAAATCCGCACCACTCAATTTGGCAACAAAATATTGGTCTAAATCAAATCGAGTAAAAATATTGTTGATGTTCTCCATCGAGGCAGAAGAACCCAGAATCAGTGTCAGTCCATTACGGTGATATTCCTTGATCAAATCCAGCACACCATCTATGAGTGCCAAGGATGCGTCGGTTTCAAACAACACTCGAAAATGGTCACGTTTCAGTCCGACTAAAGTTTCAGGTCCAAGTGGTAATTTAAAATGTGCACATAGTCGTTTGCAAATCTCCAATGTCGATTGTCCAGTAAATGACGCATAGAAATCGTCAGATACTTCGATATTCACATCATTAAACATTTGGTGGTAAGCCTTATGGTGCAGAGGTTCTGTATTTACAATAACCCCGTCCATATCAAAAATAGCGGCTTTAAGCATCTAGTAAGTAAATTTATTAATAGCACTGCGAATATAAGTCAATTGACTTACAACGCCTAACAATCATTTTTAAGATTGAATGAAATGATGCAGAAATAATTGAATACGATAGAAAAGCATTTAAGTATAATAGATTATTTGTAATTTTAGCCCAAGGACAAATTATATGTCCAAAGGCCAATATATAAAATCGAAATAAAATCATGTCAAAATCAAAATACGGTTTAAACACCATTTGCACGCACGTCGGTGAAATTATGGACGAACAATTTAAAGGTGCCGTGTCGCCGATTTATATGTCAACCTCCTATCAATTTGATAATGTAGATGTTAAGCGATATCCGCGTTATTTCAATACGCCCAATCAAGAGCACTTATCAAAAAAGATAGCAGCTTTAGAGCACGCCGAAGCAGCCATGATTTTTGGCAGCGGTATGGCAGCCGTAAGTACAACGCTATTAGCATTTCTTAAAATAGGAGACCATCTGGTAGTGCAAAACACACTGTACGGAGGCACCAGTAATTTCATCAGAGAAGAATTCCCAAAATATGGTATCGAATTTACTTTTACGGATGGTTACGAGGTCGCTGATTTTGAAGCTGCCATCAAACCAAATACAAAAGTGATTCATATCGAGACACCATCAAATCCCTTGTTGACCATCACGGATATCAAAGGCGTCGCAGACTTGGCAAAATCAAAAGGATTGCTCACCACCATCGATAATACTTTTGCAAGTCCCATCAATCAAACCCCTATAGACTTCGGAATAGATATCATCATGCATTCGGCAACCAAATATCTCGGAGGCCATTCAGATATTCTTGCAGGCGCAGTGGCATGTAGTAATGCACATATGGAAGTCATTTGGAACGTTGCGAAAAATCTAGGCGGAAGCTTAAGTGATTTCACTGTATGGATGTTGGAACGAAGCATGAAAACATTGGTATTACGAGTAAAAGCGCAAAATCGAAACGCCAAAAAGCTTGCAAAATTCCTATCTGAACATGAAGACGTGAAAAACGTTTATTATCCTGGGCTAAAAACCCATCCACAATACGACCTCGCAAAGTCACAGATGAAAGGTTTTGGTGGCATGATGTCTTTTGAATTGGCAGACGGATTGGACGCTTTGCGATTTCAAAAAGAATTAAAATTGATTAAATCCTCTATGAGTTTGGCAGGTGTTGAGAGTACAGTGTTATCGCCTCACAAAACCTCACATGCATTATTGACACAGGAAGAGCGCAATGCTATAGGCGTCAGTGACAATCTGATTCGCTTTTCCGTGGGAATAGAATCCAAACGCGATTTAATCGATGACATTGAACAAGCCATTAAAAAGGTTTCGAGTTCAAAGGTTCAGGTTCAAGGTTAAATCACTTT
>JBBSLN010000112.1:0-6765 GCA_038255205.1 Flavobacteriales bacterium | reverse complement strand
GGAAACTTTAGAACCACAAGCACCAGACTCTTTTTTTAATTGGAATTTTTTCGATACCATTTTACAACAGAAAGAAGGGTTTTCGCCCTACGTTTGGGAAGATATAGCTTCTGAATTAATAATGATTAATGAAGAATTAAAAATTGAGTTTGAGGCGAAAAAAGAGGATGAGCCAGAGTTTGCAAACAATTGGTATGCGCAATTGGATTGGTTGCATAAGCATAGCCCTAATTATGAAATGGCGCATTTGCGGTATCCTGTGTATCGTGTAAAGTAGATTGAACTATGTCAAAAAAATAGTCGAACTTCGTTAGCATCCTTTATCAAATCTTGTACTGAGTTTATCGAAGAAATAAAACAATTGTATACACATTAAGTAAAAATATTCACTATGAAACACATAAACCTATTTATTATCTTCTTTCTATTTGTTCTACTGCAAGCTAATGAAGCTATTGGTCAAACGTATGCACGTAACGGCATGGTTGCTTCGAGCAGCAAAATAGCGTCCGAGGTAGGAATCGATATTCTAAAAAAAGGTGGAAATGCTATTGATGCTTCTGTTGCAACTGCTTTTGCATTGGTTGTCACGCATCCGACCGCAGGAAATATTGGCGGAGGTGGATTTCTGGTATTTATGGATTCCTCGGGAACCACTACCACCATTGACTTTCGGGAAAAAGCACCATTGAAAGCGTCTCCGAATATGTTTCTGGATGATGCTGGGAATCTAATTAAAGGAAAAAATTTGAACGGAAATGAGTCTACCATTAATCACATTGGGGCAAAGTCAATCGGGGTTCCGGGGACAGTGGCGGGTCTGTATCTGGCGCATCAGAAATATGGGAAATTACCGTGGGCAGATTTGGTTCAACCCTCCATCGATATTGCGAAAAATGGCTTTCACCTTACCTGGAGCCTTTCAAGGGATGCTATTTTTTTTGACGCCAATTCCCCCATTCCCTTTTTGAAAGACTATTTTAGAAAGGATAATGGCGAGCTTACAGAATTCGGTGAACTATGGAAACAGCCTGAGTTGGCCAACACCTTATCTGAAATCAGGGATCATGGTCAGGACGGTTTTTACAAGGGGGTCGTCGCAAAAGAAATAGTCCAGTTTATGAAGGAGAATGGAGGCATCATCACCATGGAAGACCTTAGCCGCTATACTGCAGTAGAAAGGAAACCGATAAAAGGAACTTATAAAGGCTATGACATCTACTCCATGCCACCACCCAGCTCAGGGGGCGTAGCACTTATTGAAATGATGAACCTCATGGAACTGGCCGACCTGGATTCCATAGAATTCAACTCTACAACCTATGTTCATCTAGTAGCTGAAGTCATGCGAAGAGCTTTTGCCGATAGAGCGGAATATTTGGGAGATGCTGATTTCAATTTAGATATTCCATTAGAAAAGCTGACTTCTAAAGCATTTGCCAAAAAACGATTTGAAAATATCGATATGAATAGAGCCTCTGCAAGCGACTCTACAAAATTTGGACAGATTTATGATGGGAGTAGCACCACGCACTTTTCTGTGGCCGATGCATACGGCAATGCCGTGTCATTGACCTACACTTTAGAGCATAGTTATGGCTCCGGGACGGGATCCTCCAAGCTGGGTTTTATCTTTAACAATGAAATGGGCGACTTTAACCCAAAACCCGGTTATACGTCTACCTCGGGACTGGTGGGAACAGATCCTAACCTCGTTCAACCTGAAAAAAGAATGCTTTCAAGCATGACGCCTACCATCGTAGCAAAAGATGGTAAACCTTTTCTTATCATCGGAAGCCCTGGAGGCAGAACCATTATTAACACTGTTTTTCAAACCGTGCTGAATGTTTTAGCCTATGACATGCAGGTAGACAAGGCCATTGAGGCCATGAAGATTCATCATCAATGGCTGCCAGATAGGATACTATACGAGACAGGACTCTTATCTCCCGATACTGTAAAAGCACTCGGAGGGATGAATCATACGTTAGTGCCCACAAATTCATTAGGTGTATTAATGGGAATTCAAATTGATGCTGAAAACAATATAATGATAGGAGCTTCCGATTCTTCAAGTTCAGACGGGGCGGCGGTAGGGTACTAAACATGTCAAATAATTTCCAAATTGCAGTTAAACGCAGTTCAGCCAAACGTTATGAGCAATCTCAAAACCAAAATGATTATGAAATGTATTTATATTCTTATATTGTTACTAATAATGGGTTGTTCGACTCAGGGTTCAAAAGATAAGGTACTTACGGAAAAAGAGCGTTGGGAACAACATGCTGCAAATACTGAAATTATTAGAGATGATTATGGTGTACCCCATATTTATGGAAAAACGGATGCTGATGCAGTCTTTGGCCTGTTATACGCACAATGCGAAGATGATTTTAATCGTGTAGAACAAAATTATATTTGGGCCATCGGAAGACTTGCCGAGGTTGAAGGAGAAACCTCTTTATATAGCGATCTGCGTGCAAAACTTTATATGACAAAAGAAGAAGCTATTGAAAACTATAATAAAAGTCCTAAATGGTTACAAGAGCTTTGTGTCGCTTTTGCTGATGGCGTAAACTACTTTCTAAAAACACATCCGGATGTAACACCCAAACTCCTGACACATTTTGAGCCTTGGATGCCAATGTATTTTAGCGAAGGCTCTATTGGTGGAGATATTGAGAGCGTTTCTATTAGAAAAATGAAAGAGTTTTATGGAAAAGATACCGATAATAGAGTTGCTGTTAATAATGGTTTAATTAGATTAAAAGATGATGAACCAAGAGGATCCAACGGTTTTGCTATTTCTGGTACCTTAACAAAATCTGGTGATGCGATGCTTCTTATAAACCCGCACACATCTTTCTTTTTTCGGGGCGAAGTCCATATGGTTAGTGAAGAAGGGCTTAACGCCTATGGCGCAGTAACTTGGGGACAATTTTTTGTTTACCAAGGATTTAATGAAAAAACAGGTTGGATGCATACCTCAACCGGTACAGATATTATTGATGAGTTTGAAGAAACCATCGTTAAGCAAGATGGAAAATCATTTTATAAATATGGCGATGATTTGCGTCCTATCGATTCTTTGGAAGTAACGTTAAACTATAAAAGTGCTGATAGCGTAAAAGACAAAACATTTATGATGTATCGCACGCATCATGGTCCCATTACACATGCAAATGACGATAAATGGGTGTCCACCGCTTTAATGTGGAGTCCCATAAAAGCCTTGGAACAATCTTTTACAAGAACCAAGAAATCTAATTATGACGAATTTTATAATATGATGGATATTCGCACCAACTCTTCCAATAATACTGTATATGCTGATGCTGATGGCACAATTGCCTATTTCCACGGGAATTTTATTCCTAAAAGAAATGAAAAGTTTGATTATGCAAAACCTGTTGATGGAAGTAACCCAGAAACCGATTGGGATGGACTTCATAAATTAGAAGACAATATCATTGTGAAAAATCCACCAAACGGTTGGATACAGAATTGCAACTCTACACCATTTACTAGTGCAGCTGAGTATAGTCCAAAGAAAGAAGACTATCCCGAATATATGAGCTCATATCCAGAAAATTTTAGGGGTATGCACGCCATTCCTTTATTGCAAAAAGCGGAGAACTTGACCTTAGATGGATTAATTGAATTGGCTTACGACACCTATTTGCCGGGAGCAGAGATATTAATTAGTGGTTTAGTAGAAGCTTCAGAAACTTCTCCGATTAAATCACAAGATGCAAAAGAAGCTATAGAACTTTTAAAGAATTGGGAGTTTAGAGTGTCTGCAACATCTGTTGAAATGACTTTAGCGCAATTTTATTTGAATGCCTATTATAGCTCAGGAAAAATCCCAACAATGACAGGAAATAAACGAATTACCCAATTAGGAAGATTTGATTATATGAGTAAAACCTCAACATCAGAAGAACGCTTGGAAGTATTTCAAATTGCCATAGAAAAATTGACAGTAGATTTTGGTTCGTGGGATATACCTTGGGGAGAATTCAATCGTTACCAAAGAAACGATGGTGAAATTTTTCAAGAGTTTGATGACTCAAAACCAAGTCTTGCTGTAGGTATGGCTTCAGGATCCTGGGGAGCTTTAGCATCTTTTGGCACTCGCTTTGGTAAAGACACAAAACGACAATATGGAACCTCTGGTAATAGCTTTGTTGCTGTTGTAGAGTTTGGTGATAAGGTTAAAGCAAAATCGATGTTGGCTGGAGGACAAGGCAGTAATCCAAATTCGCCGCACTTTGATGATCAAGCACAGCGTTATGCTGATGGAAAATTTAAGGATGTTGCGTATTACAGAGAAGATGTTGAAAAACGAGCCGAAAAAACCTATCATCCTGGTGAAAAAAATTAGAATGCTCATTACAGAACCTAAACTGCATAAAAACGCAGTTTAGCCAAACCTTCAAACTTTCCACAAAAAAACTAAACCAAAACCCTAATATTCGCATAAGAATTCTCCATTGCCTCAACAGTTTGCCGCGGATTTAACCACTCCACTTTCGTGATGCCTTCTTCCTCTTGAGGCTCTAATTTGCCTTGATAGTCCGATGTCATTTCAAACCAATACGTAACCTTTATTTTATGGCGCCCGTTGCGCTTAAAAATATGGTATGTTGTGTCCAATGGCTTTATTATTTTCAGTCCTGTCACATTAGTTTCTTCTTCCACTTCACGTAATGAAGTTTCTTCGATGCTTTCCTTGCCTTCTACTTTCCCTTTAGGCAAATCCCATTTGTCATTGCGATATATAAATAGAATCTCTCCTTTACCGTTCAGCACTTTTCCTCCTCCAGCGACGATGTTCGGAAGCTTTTTTAAAAATTTCTTGAGTAGTTTTTTTTCGTTTTTACCGATTAACCTTACGCCTTCTAGTGAAGTTGTATTCAATTCCTTTATCACTTTTCCGATATGGACCGTATTCAATAAGTAATTCTTAAAGTTGGCTTCAAAACCAACTTCAGTGGTCAAAATGATCGGCTTGTCATTAACAAAAATTGTAGTCATCAGGTGGCTAACATGTTTCTTTGATTGGTAAAAATATCATTTTTTGATATACGACCATACTTTTAAAATTAATTTTATGTCATTTTTCAAAATAAGTTTTCACATTTTTGTTTAGTTTTGCGATATGATTTTCGATAAAGCTACCGCCAAACAAACTGCTAAATTATTATTGCAGATTAATGCCATAAAATTACAGCCTAGCAAGCCTTTTACTTGGGCTTCAGGTTGGAAATCACCAATTTACTGTGACAATCGTATTGTTCTATCCTTTCCGCCTATCCGAAATTATATTAGGGACACTATGGCAAAACAAATTGAAAAACAGTTCGGAAAGCCAGATGTAATTGCTGGAGTTGCCACAGGAGCGATTGGCATAGGAATTCTTGTTGCTGAATATCTTGGGTTACCATTTATTTACGTTAGGCCTGAGGCTAAAAGTCATGGACGTCAAAACCAAATTGAAGGTTTTGTCGAAAGTGGACAAAATGTGGTGGTCGTAGAAGATTTAATCAGCACTGGTAAAAGTAGTTTGAATGCAGTGAAAGCCTTGAAAGAAGCAGGTGTCAACGTTAAAGGGATGGTTGCTATATTTTCTTACGGTTTTGAGGTTGCCAACACTAATTTTAAGGAAGAAAATGTGACTCTTAAAACCTTAAGCAATTACGAAAATTTACTGGAAGAGGCGCTTGATACAAAATATATAACATCCAAAGAACAGGACATTTTAGCATCTTGGAATGCCAATCCAAGTGAATGGAATGGATTTTGAATAAACCATTATGTTGTTTATTTGTATGTCGTAGAGTCGATAAAACCTAAACAACTAAATAAGAAAGAACAAACAACAATGAAATTAGATTCTCCGAGACAAACGATCCATAAATCCTCACAAGAAGTTTTTGACTTTTTAAATGAGGTCAGAAATTTTGAAAAGTTAATGCCTGACAACATAAGCAAATTTGAACCACTTGGTGACGACGGCTTTGTTTTCGCTTTGTCAGGTATGCCAGAAGTAGCACTCAGAAAGAAAGAAACTAGCGCGCCAAATAGAGTTGCACTTGGAGCTGCCGGAGGTAAACTTGACTTTAATCTAGTTGCTGATATCACTCAAATTTCAGAAACTTCAAGTGAAGTACAACTTGTTTTCAGTGGCGATTTCAACACCATGGTTGGCATGATGATTAAAGGCCCCATCAATAAATTGATTGAAACGTTAGTCACAAACATACCGAAAGCAATTTAATATAAAAGCGTAATTTCTTTTAGGTCGAATTCCTTGATGACGGCTTCTTCAATTTGAATTCTCAAATTACCAGAAGTGGAAATTCCTAAAATGATTCCTGTAAATAATTCACCATTTGAAACTCTAAATGTAGACGGCTTGCCCTTTCTGAATAAATGCTTTTCATAGTCTCGTTTCAAATGATTCATTTGACCAGTTTCCAATAATTGAAAATGCAATTTCAATTGCCTTAAGATTTCATGCATTATTTCATCCAAATCAAACACTTTTCCGGTAAGTAATCGTAATGAAGATGCATTTGGTAGACCTATAAACTCGGTTTGATTGACATTCATGCCAAAACCAATGATAGAGGCTTGCAATCGATTTTGCTTTATAACATTTTCAATTAATATCCCTGCTAGCTTTTTCTTGTCTGACAAAATGTCGTTAGGCCACTTTACCTTCAATTTTTTTATTTGATGCAATTCCAATGCCTTCAAAAG
>JBBSLN010000111.1:0-6773 GCA_038255205.1 Flavobacteriales bacterium | reverse complement strand
CTCCAAATGCAATTGAAAAATGGGAAGACCGCATCAAAAAATTGGAAAACGACTTAGAAGAGAAACAAAACAAATTAAATAGTTTTGAACTATAGCTTGCTTTATTCAAAACACTAATAATTGAAGTACAAAATAACTATGCCAAATCTAACCGCATCAACCAATCCATTTGGGCATCTTTCCCTACATAAAAAATCTGTGTGTCAAAGGTCTCAAAACCATGACGCTCATAAAACCGAACAGCCGCGACATTGAGCTGCCAAACGCTCAACCAAAGCCAAGATTTACGTTTCTCTTTTGCTAATGTTACGATTTTACACAAACTCTCGCCACCTATTTGCTGACCTTGAAATTCCTTTATAATATAGATTCGAGCCAATTCAAGTGAGCTGTTTCCATAGGGTTCTCCTTGAGCATCATTCTGATTCAACTTAAAATATCCAACCAGCATTTTCTCAAAATAAATAAAGTAAAATTCTGAATTAGGATGTTCCAATTCTGACCTCATCTGTTGCGAGTCAAAAGCAGAATCCACATACGACTTAAAATCATCAGGATTGTTATCCTTTTCATAGGCCTCAATAATGTGTTCCTCGAAAGGGCAGTCAGCGATTCAAGGTCGCTCAAATCACATTTTCTATATGTTAAATTCTTCTTCATAAAACCTAAATTTAATCAAAAAACTGTTACATTTAATGGTTTTTATGGCAGTTGAAAATTGAAATGTGATTTTTTCAAATTTTGTGTGTTACAATGATAAATAAATTTAAAAAAAATAGAAAAATGAAACTCTGGATATTACTGTTGTTTTTAGGATTGGGAATTTATGGTTACGCACAGCAAGTGGAACACGAAGGTGTCATATATGACGTGAAAGGAAAATCGATTTTCCAAGATGGAAAAGATATTACCAGCACTTTAACTATTGAAAAACAACAAGAAATAATAAAGGTAACTGCACTTGAAGCTGCAGCAGCCGTCAAACTTGCCGAAAAAGAACAAAAGGAAGCTGAAAAAGCAGCCGAAAAGTTGGAAAAAGAGCGAAAAGAAGCTGAAAAAGCAATAAAAAAGGCAGAAAAAGCTCAAAAAAAAGCGGAAAAAGCTCAAAAACGTGCAGAAAAGGAATTAAAACGAAAACAAGATGCACAAGATGATTTAGAAGATGCCACCAAAAAATTGCAGAAAAATCAGGAGAAATATGAGAAATTGAAACGAAGAGGCAAACTTTCTCCAAATGACGAGGAAAAATGGTTAAAACGACTTGAAAATTATCGTGAAAATTTGGAAAAAGCCAAACAGACATTAAGCAAATCATAAAATGCAAGTAGACGATTTACATATTGCGCTCATTCAATCTTCGTTGGTTTGGGAAAATTCCGAGCAGAATAGAATTAATTTCACAAACAAAATAATCACAATCACTAAAAACGTAGATATTATTGTTTTGCCCGAAATGTTTACCACTGGTTTTACCATGAACGCTTCTGAAGTAGCGGAAACAATGCAAGGAGATACGGTGTCTTGGATGCAAAAAATTGCGCAACAAAAGCAAGCTGCGGTTGTAGGAAGTGTCGTGATTGAAGATGGTGGTAATTATTATAATCGTTTATTGTTCGTGCATCCTAATGGCGAAATTGAATCCTATGACAAACACCATACCTTCACATTAGCTGGAGAACATAAGGTTTATTCCTCCGGTACCAAAAAACTCATTGTCAATTACAAAGGTTGGAAAATTTGCCCCTTGGTCTGTTACGACTTACGCTTTCCTGTTTGGGCACGCAATGTTGAGAATTATGATGTGCTGATATACGTAGCGAATTGGCCAAAAGTTAGAACAAATGCCTGGGACGCTCTATTAAAAGCGCGAGCCATTGAAAATATGAGTTATTGTATTGGAGTGAATCGCGTGGGATTGGATGGCAATAATCATGAGTACTCTGGACACTCTGCGGCTTATGATGTTTTGGGACATCGAATTGACGAGATTCCGTATGATGAGGAAGCCATGGAAATTGTAACTTTAAGTAAAAGAGAATTGGAAACCTATCGAACGAAACTCAATTTTCTAGAGGATCGGGATTCGTTTTCTCTAAAATAAATTCCTCCACTAAATCCCATCCAGTACGAGTATCCAATTCTGCAGGATAGTAGCTGATTCGTTCTGGTTGACGTTTCTGTAGGTAACTACCAGAATCCCATTTCTGATTGCCGTTAGTATCAAAGATCACTCTTAATTAATATAAATTTTCCGCTTTTCCTTACTTTTTTTCCGCTTTTGCTCACCAATTCGTTCGGATTTATACGTTATTTTTAAGAAATTAAAAAAGCGGAAACCGAAAAGCTAAAATATAGAGTAGGTAAATATAATACAATTATTATGCGAAAAATTAATTTAGACTCATTTGGCAAGATGCTAAATAGGGATGAAATGAAAAAAGTCAACGGTGGTCTTGTAACTATTCGGTGCAACGCTGTAACAAACGAAGATGGTACAGGACAATCAACGATGACTTCAAATACAGCTACTTGGGACGAGGCCGTTTCTTATGCAGAAAGTCAATGTACAAATGGCTATACCATTATCTGTTCAGCTGAACACTGTGCCTAATCAAATTCGATAAGAGGTGTAACTTAAAAATGTACACCTCTTTTATGTTTTTCTATATTATTAATCTAATCCAATAATGTAAAGTCCACGATTGGATCCCAATTAGCGCGTGCCTCAATGACTTTTTCATCATAACTGATGCGTTCAGGTTGAATTTTCAATAGATAATTTCCAGAGTCCCATTTTTTATTACCATTGGTATCATAAATAACCTTCAAATAATATTCTCCAGGATTGATATACCTAAAATCAAGTAACTTTGACTCTTCAGCATACTTTTCATATTTCACTACCCCTTTGTCATCTGTTAATTGAACAATCAAAGGGTATTTTGCGTTGTTAAGACTAATTCTCACATTGGAATATTCCGAAAATTGTTTTGTTTTGACTGAATAATTTAAAGTATCATTCACATTTCCAAAAAAATCAGTGAACGCTTCAGGTAGCATTTGTATGGCATACGCATTCGATTCTTTTCGTTCAAATTGAAAGCCGAACGTGTTTTTTAAACTGTCCAGTTTCATTTTGTAAGTTACATCCACCGAATCCTTATCGATTATTTTAATCTTGCTTTCGTCTATTTTGACAAAGGGAATATTCGCCTTCAAAACGAAATCGTCATCAAAACCGAGATTACTTGAATTCACTGCTGAAATAACCAAAGAATCTTTAGGCAAATCCCTGAATCGATGTTTTAATGTATCAATATAAATCTTATTCCGAACTACGAATCTCGTAGAATCCAATTCCAACTTTGGTTTATACCAATAATATAAGGTATCCGTTTTTGCGTCTTTTGTCAATCGCACCTCAAAATCTTCGGGCTTTGTTTCGAGCATTTCGATTTTTATGTCTTTAGCATCGCCTTCAAAACCAAAGGCAATTTTTTGTCCAGCCATCTGTTTTGGACGTTCTGCCCTAAAATCAAGTTCTTCTTTAAACAGTTTGATGTTGTAAGTCGAATCCGAAGGAACAGTAATAGGTCTTTCATAAAATCCTATTTTATCGGTTTTTTGCTGGAAGGTGACATTTCGATTTTCATCCTTTAGAGCTACCAGCAAATATTTTCCTGCTTTAATATTGTCAATGCTGAAGGTTGTCACACTATCAAGTGTATTTGTAATGTATTTGGGTTTTTTCTTATAAATAATGGAATCCGTAAAGGTTGAATCAACATCATAAAGCATCACTGAAACAAATGTGTCGGGAGTTCGTTTTTCGGCATCAAAAATGGTTCCTTTTACAGAAAGTGAATCGATATAATCTCCTGTGGAAAACACGTATTTATAATATGGATAGGGGTTGCCTTCATTATTATCTAAAATACTTTGACCAAAATTAAAAGCATAGGTCGTATTCGCTTTTAAGGTATCGTTAATAACAATTTTGATGTATTTGTTCGCAGTACCCAATGGCGTAATGTCTGGTTCAGTATCCATAGGAGGAGAAATAATCAATTGTTTTTGAATATCCTTTATTTTGATATATTCATCAAAATAAATCCGGATTTCATTTCCTTTAAAATTGGTAGAAAAATTTTCAGGAACAGATCTTATAATTTTTGGTGGCAGAATATCCTTTTCACCTCCGCTTGGCGTACCTCTATTGGCACAGGATATGATGGACAAGACCATCAAAACAAATACAAAAGTCTTAAAAAACAATTGACGCATGCGTATTCTCAAATTTTAAACAAAGTAACAACTTATTTAGGATACTAACGCAAAAATCATTCTGCAATTGCCATGGTTGCTACGCTGATTTTAATGCCTTCAATTGCCATAAGTTGATTTGCACACGCTTCGATTGTTGCTCCTGTAGTGATAATGTCGTCGACTAACAAAATGTGCTTTCCTTGTAAGGAACTATTTTCGGATATGGAAAAGTCTTCCTGATGCGTAAGGATACGTTTCAAACGATTTTTAAAAACTTGGGTTGTTGTTGCTTTGGTTTTTATCAATGTTTCAGAATTATATGCTATGGAGAGTGCTTTTGCTATTTCCTTTCCAAATTTGTCCACCTGATTATAACCTCGCTTTCGCAATTTTGACTTGTGCAGTGGAACGGGTATCACAATATCAATGGATTTATAAGCTTCAATATGGCTTAATTCTTCACCAAGCCATTTCCCAAGAACTACTCCGACCTCCTCATGCCCCTTATATTTTAAATTATGGAGTAAGTGCTGAACAATTCCTTTTTTATTGAACCAAAGTAAACTTGTTGCATACTGAAAATCGACGCGACCATATAACCGTTTTGCAACGGCATTTTCCAGATCTTCATGAAAATTTGCTATTGGTAATTCATTTCTGCAAAACGTACAGATATAACTCTCATTATCATTTAAATGACCATCACAAGCGAGACAAACCTGTGGAAAAAACAAGTTTAACAAATTTATTACCATTTTATCGAATAAAACGTAGGATACACAAACATAATATATATTTTCGCTTTAATTAATTAAATAATCCCTAACCTCCCTTAATAATTACAAATGATAGTTAACCCTCAATTTTTTAACTACAGATTAATTATAGGTTCTTTGATTGTTACGATTGCAGTTTTGACGGTTTTTAGTTTTACTAACTATGAATCGGTAAGAGAGCATCAACAACTATTAGAACAAGAAAAAAAATTAGTAGAAAACGAGCTGTCGCAAATGATTGTGCGATATGACGAAGTTGCAAACACCAACGATTATATGGTATCCCAACTTAAGGACGCCAAAAATGCTACCAAAATGGCACTGGAATCTCTTCGATTATTAAAAAGTGATCTTTCAGTCATTTCTAAATTCAAAGGACAAATTATTGAATTTAAGAACCAGGACAAACTACTTTTTGAAACAATTGATTCTTTGAATGCTATGAACAGACATCTTGAAAGGGATAAATTATTAGCACATGCCGAGGTGAGAAAACAACTCGATGCCAACTCTTCCTTGCAAAGAAAGAATGAATTCTTGAATAAAACTATTGAAAAAGGCGCTTTAATGACAGCCAATTCATTTAAAGCGATTGCTTTTCAAAACCGAAACGGAATACTTTATGAAACCGAAAAAGCCAATAAAGCACAAAACATCCAAGTCTGTTTTACATTGGCGGAAAATGCATTGACGGAAAAAGGGGAAAAAGAACTATATGTACAAATCGTGAATCCAAGAAACAATGTGTTAGCTGATAAAGGTTCGATTGACTTTGGTGATTCTACCCTAATTTATAGCATCAAAACATTTGTAAATTACAATAATCAGGTGGTTGATGTCTGTACTAATATTGTGTCTGACTCGTCTGACCGACCATTGGACAAAGGCACGTACTACGTCAATGTTTTTTATAAGGACAGAAAGTTAGGAAGCACACAAGTTTTATTAAACTAAATTACCTTTAAATAAATTTTTGTAAACCGTTCCAATAGTTGGAACGGTTTTTTATTTTTGCAGCATGATAAATCAAGACGATCAATTTAAAAAAGTAATCTCTCACGCTAAAGAATATGGATACGTATTCCAGAGCAGTGAAATATACGATGGCTTAAGTGCAGTGTACGACTACGCTCAAAATGGAGCCGAATTAAAGAAAAATATACGTGATTATTGGTGGAAAGCCATGGTGCAGATGCATGAGAACATCGTCGGTATCGATGCTGCAATTTTTATGCATCCCACAACTTGGAAGGCTTCGGGCCACGTTGATGCTTTTAATGACCCTTTGATTGACAATAAAGATTCTAAAAAGCGCTATCGTGCGGATGTTTTGATAGAAGATTACTGCGCTAAAATTGAAGCTAAAATTGACAAAGAACTCGATAAAGCAACTAAACGTTTTGGTGATACTTTTAATAAAGAGGAGTTCATAACAACCAATCCAAGAGTCGTCGGTTATTATGACAAAATAAATACGACGCTATCTCGAATGGCAAAATCTTTGGAAAAGGAAGATTTGGCGGATGTCAAAGCTTTGATAGAGGAATTGGAGATTGCCGATCCATTGACTGGAAGCAGAAATTGGACCGAAGTGAAACAGTTCAACTTAATGTTTGGGACAAAAATTGGGGCTTCAGCTGAAAATTCGATGGATTTATATCTTCGTCCAGAAACAGCACAAGGTATTTTTGTGAATTTCCTCAATGTGCAAAAAACAGGACGTATGAAAAT
>JBBSLN010000110.1:0-6783 GCA_038255205.1 Flavobacteriales bacterium | reverse complement strand
TAATCGTTATATGTCCGCAACAGTTTCTGCAAGTTTGGCGCCTGGAATGAGCATTAATGATGGTATAGAGGCTATGGAATCCATTAAAGAAAACGTTTTGGATGACTCCTTCACGACCGATTTAGGAGGCGAATCTAGGGATTTTGTAGAGAGTAGTTCTAATACACTTTTTGCGTTCGGATTGGCACTACTGCTAATTTTCCTGATACTTGCTGCACAATTTGAAAGTTTCATTGACCCATTTGTGATTATTCTAACCGTCCCTATGGCTGTTGCAGGAGCTTTATTTTCACTTTGGCTATTCGGTCAAACGTGGAATATTTTTAGCCAAATCGGAACGATTATGCTCATCGGTTTGGTAACAAAAAATGGGATTCTGATTGTGGAATTTGCCAATCAACTTCGTGAAGATGGGTTGTCAAAATATGATGCTGTACTAAAGGCAGCTGAATCACGATTACGACCAATTTTAATGACGAGTTTAACGATTGCATTAGGGGCATTGCCTATAGCATTGTCACTTGGCGCAGCATCGACAAGCCGCATTGGGATGGGGGTTGTGATTATTGGCGGAACTATGTTTTCATTGGTTTTGACATTATTTATAATTCCTTCCATATATATGTTGTGGTCTCGTGAGAAAAAGCACCGACCAGAATTTGATAAAATTGAGAGTTATGAAAAGGTATAAGTTGCTTTCTGTGTGTATCGCTTTTAGCTTTGTGATTTTATCTTTACAAATGAATGGGCAAGAGCTGCTTACATTGGAAGAAGCTGTGGAAATTGCATTACAAAACAATTATGAAATTCGTTTGGCAACCAATGAATTAGAAGTTGATGAAACTTCAGTTAGTCCGGGATTCGCGGGAATGCTGCCAAGGGTTTTTGCGTCTGCTGATACTAATAATAGCACTCAGAATATTTCACAAACACGTTCTGATGGTACACAGATAGAATTGGATGGCGCAAAGAACAATAATTTCAATTATGGTGCAGGATTGGATTGGACCATTTTTGATGGCTTCAGCATGTTTGCGCGGTATGACCGATTAAAGGAACTGGAAAAACTGGGTCAGGCAGAATTGCAGAATACAATTTTAAACCGTGTAAGTGAAGTCATGAACACTTATTATGATTTGGTACAACAACAACAGCAATTGCTTGCACTGGATAGCACGATGGTCATTTCTCAACAACGAGTGGAACTCGCCGACAATCGTTTTAGCATCGGGAAAGTTTCAAAGCTGGAAGTGCTGAATGCTCAAGTTGATTTGAATACAGACAGAACCTTATATGTTAGGCAAAGCGAATTGTATACCAATACAAAAATAAGGCTCAACGAAATTTTGGCTCGCGATGTCAAAACCGATTTCAGGGTTGAGGCTGACATGCTGATTGAGGATAACTTGGTTCTTACAGATTTAGAACGTCGTGCAGAAGAACAAAATCCAATATTGCAGGCACAACTCATCAATAAACGGATTGCGGAATTGGAATTGAAAGAAATAAAAGGAAGTCGTTATCCTACGATTACAGCCAATACAGGTTACAATTTTAGTGATTCAGAATCGAGTTTGGGGTTTACTACCCAAAATAATGCAAAAGGTTGGAATTATGGTTTTAGTGCGAGCATTGATATATTTAATGGTAACAATCAAAACCGAAATGAAAAAATCGCTAAAATTCAATTGGAAAACTCAACCATCGCCATTGAACAACAAACACAAGTCATACAATCCCAGTTGGCTGTAGCATTTCAAACCTATTTATCCAATATCAGTTTGATAGACTTGGAAACATACAATGAAGAAATTGCTAAAGAAAATCTGGATATTACTTTGGCAAAGTATAAAATCGGTACCATTCCAACGATTGAATTTAGAACAGCACAGTTGAATTATATCAATGCCCAATTGAGATTGAGCGATGCTAAATATCAGGCAAAACTATCCGAAATTGCTTTAAAACAACTAGCAGGAAGTCTAACGCTATGATTGCATAATCTAACGCTTTTTGTAGTTCTCAACACCCACTTTCAACCATTCTAAATACTCCTCAACATCTGGTGTATAAGCATTCGTATGGTTCAGTAATTCCTTATCATGGTTCAATAGCACGTAGTAAGGTTGTGAGTTGTTTTTAAAATTAATGGTTTGTAGTGTTGCCCATTTATCTCCAATTGTTTTTATTTTTTTGATGCTTCCATTTTGTCGTAGAAAATCAAATTGCTCATTTTCGGCCAAATCTTTACGATCATCGACGTATAAGGAAATAATCACATACTCATCCATAAGCACATCATAAACATCTGATTTGCTCCAAACTTGTTCTTCCATCTTTCGGCAATTAACGCAGGCCCATCCTGTAAAATCGAGCATAATGGGTTTGTTTTGAGCTTTTGCAGCTTCAACTCCTTCGTCAAAATCCTTATAACAATTCAGTCCTAATGGACATTCCGAAGTTTTATCATAATAGCTATAAAATAGAGGAGGTGGGAAGCCGCTTAATAGTTTTAGATTGGCAGCTTGTGTATTGGTCAATCCAGGAATTAAATAGACGACAAATGCAAGCGTTAACACTCCAAAACCAATTCTAGTTTTACTTAATTTTTGAATCGGGCTATCGTGCGGGAATTTTATTCTACCGAATAGATACAGGGCCAGTCCGATACCGATAACGATCCAAAGGCCTATAAACAATTCTCTTTTCAGAATTCCCCAGTGTTCAACCAAGTCAGCGTTTGAAAGGAATTTAAGAGCCAAGGCCAATTCTATAAATCCAAGGACAACCTTTACTGTGTTCAACCATCCGCCGGATTTTGGCAAGGAATTCAACCATTTAGGGAACATCGCAAACAACGTAAAAGGTAATGCCAATGCGAGACCAAAACCGGACATACCAAGAGATAATTGGGTCGCTCCACCATCAGATGATAAAGAGCTTCCTAAAAGTGTTCCTAAAATGGGTCCAGTGCATGAAAATGACACAATTGCCAATGTGAGCGCCATAAAGAAAATACCTAAAATACCACCAACTCTATTGGCCTTACTATCGAGAGCATTGCTCCAAGATGCTGGCAATGTCAATTCATAATAGCCGAAAAATGAAAAGGCAAAGGCAATAAATATTAGAAAAAATAAGACATTTAGGGTGACGTTGGTAGAAATGTTGTTGAGAATTTCCGCATCCAATGAATCAATCAAGTGAAAAGGTAAGCTTAAAGCAGCGTATATCAGAAAAATAAAAAATCCATACATGACGGAGTTGGCCATTCCTTTTTGTGTATTCGCAGCGCTTTTAGTAAAAAACGAAACTGTCAAAGGAATCATGGGAAAAACGCAAGGGGTCAAAAGTGCAATCAATCCTCCTAGAAAACCAAGAACGAAGATGGTAACATTGCTTTTTTCCTCAACGGTCTCACTTTTGAATTCATCCCAACCTGTGACGTTGATATTTAGCTTTTCAGATAATTCTTTGCTTTTCTCATCAATCGTATTCAGTGAAGCGTTCTCATCACTGTTTCCAATGTTGCCTGATAGATTGAACATCAAGGACGCCTCTTCGGGAGCGAGACATTTTTCGTCATCACAAACCGAGAAAAAAGCAGTAGCTTGAATGGTTTCTAAATTTAGATTGAGCAATTTTATTTTTTGCTTAAAAACAGCTTTGTCGCTAAAATTTTTTAAATCAATTTCGAAGATGGGGTCAAAATGTGGCGCCACATTTGGTTCTTGAGTGGAACCAACTAAATCGTAATTGCCAGTTTGATTTTCAAAACTAAACTCCGTTGGAATTGGACCGATTACCTCATCCGGAAAGGTTTCTTGAGACGGCAAATGCCAACCTTTATCTATAATTGCCGTTGCGACGAGCGTATATTCAGTATCAGAAATTTTCTCTACAGCAGTCTTCCACTTGACAGGCTCCAGAATTTGGGACTGAACGGTTATAATAGAACACAATAAAAATAGAAAAGACAGTATTTTAATTTTCATTAGTTGGGTAATTGGCGTTTAAAATATTCGAATTGTCGCAAAAATACGATATTCTAATGAGAGGATAAAAGTCATCATTATACCGAAATTATTACGTTAAAGGCTTGCTAAATTTTAATTTTGAAGAGTTTTGAGAACTCAATATTTAATCCAAAGCATTTTTTGTGACAAAGACGCGCCAACCAATGATGGCTAATTGTAGTTTTGTGGCTTTTGATAAATCCAACTGTTGTTTGGAATAGCTAGGCAAAATAGCTTTATTCAATTTTGACAAGAAGTTAAAAAATGCACTTTTCATGGCTTAAAGTTAAGAAAAGTAATTGCAATATGTTAAATTAAAGATTTGGTAATCATTAAAAAGTATGCAAAGTAATCAGTTCAATAATTTTGAATTTTTTTCATGAAACATATTTATACTCAGAAGTTCTTGGATCGATTTGAATCTGTCTAGTGGAATCTATGTTTTTGAGAATATCATCGGAAGGGAAGTTGATGACGAAGAAGATTTTGGTGCGATAAAAAAAGTCGATTTTAATAGAAAAAGCCCAATCACAATTTGAATAGGGCTTTTTGATATTATTTATTTCCTGTGTTCAAAAATAAGTTTCCACTTTTGATGCCCATGTAAATACCCGATATGCCATCATCATTTGCGTAGGTAGCAGTCATAGTTTTTCCATTTCCGTCCGATAATTCAACTTTTATGTTTGTAATATTACCCTTACTGTTTCTTTTCAATTTGGAGTAATTAAAAATGACACCTTCAGATTTGAGGTTCTTTTTAATTTCATTTAACGCTTTCTCTTTTGTTTCCATAAAAATTACCGGTCCATTATATTTTTCTGCCAATCCGCTTTCAACTTCACGGGTTTCAACTTCAAATGTATTGCCTATTTCCCAAGGGCCTTTCTTATTATTTAATTCATTGGATCTTTCGGTGTGGTTCGTCTTTGTAGTGGTTACTAAAATAACACCATTTTTGCCATCCTCTCCATAGGGTTTTGTGGCTGCCTTGTCTTTAAGGACATCGACACTAACAATGCTGTTAGGATTAATGTTCGCCAATTCATCGGAGGTTATTTTTTTTCCATCAACGATTACCAATGGCTTTTCTTGATTATTTTTAAATACAATGGCTTTATCTACGCCGCTAAAAGAAGCATCATTTTTAGTTGTAATCATTATGACTCCGTTTTCGCCTTTTTTGCCATAGGAGTCGATGCCTTTCTGTCCTTTTATCACATCGACAGTTTTGAAGTTGATTGTTTCCATATTTCTTAATTTTTCAGCAGAAGATTCTTTACCATCAACAATGATTAAGGATTTACCGCCACTTTGTGTCATAAAGCTATAAGCTTTGTTCCCGTTTTCACTAGCGTTGATCTTGGTTTCTTTACCAGATACATCCGTCCAAATTATATTTTTGACATCTCTTCTGATATATACAGTGTCTTTTGAGGTTTTGTTATCATTAGTATTATTTATAATAATGATGCCATCATCTTCATCTGTGTTATTGCCGTCTGACTTTTGGAGTTTCGTTTCGCCATCCTCTTTGATGATTTCAAATGATTGAGTCAATTTTGATGAAGATTGACCTACCATTAAATTCTGTTCATCAACATTCAACGAGATTTCAAAAGAATTGATTGGGTTTTCAGAATTGACAAAATGATTTCCTTTAGAAATTTTGGATTGGTAACCTATACTTATAGCGATGATTTCATCTTTGGAATTCCTTTTAATCCCATCAAATTTAATTTCGACATCCTTTTCGGCTAGACTCGTTTTAATGAGTTCCAATTGTTTGTCCTTTGTGTCTTTGGTAATGATGAATTTTAGAATATTTTGACCAATTTTAGCCGTCTCTTCAGTTTTGTTTTTAGGTGTTTGTGCAATAATTTCTGTGTTGAAATTAAACACAAATAACAGCAACAATGGAATCACCAAAGCATATTTGTATGCGTTGATTTTTTTTGATTTTGATTTGTGTAACATAAGGATTCGATTTTTGATTAATGAATTATAAAAATTATTGGTTAAAGCTAATTGATGGTTTGAAATACTCGTTTTTAATAAGAGATTTTGATAGCTCTTTTCGCAATTTGCAATCCTTTGAGCTTCTTGGTCCGCAATAAATTCCAGATTTTGTAGCAAGGCTTTTTTGTACATCCACATAACTGGATTGAACCACATAATAGCACAAGCAAATTGGACAAAATGGACATCCAAAGTATGCAACTGTCTGGCGTGAACTTTTTCGTGGTTCATGACGAGTTGCAATTCGTTATTGTCAAATTGTTTTGGGTTGTAGAAAATCCAGTTGTAAAATGAAAAGGGAGCATTCAGGGTATCCGTTTTAATGTAGACGAAAGATTTCCCTTTTTTGATAGGATGCTTCTTAATTAAATGAAAAAGTGACATCAGCTCCATTGCTAATTTCCCTAAAAAGAATATAACGCCAATACCATAAAGCCATGGAATTAATGTGAACATATCAAAAGCATTTTCTGTTGGAGGTTGGATTGTGACCGTATCTTGATACATCATAGCATCCGAAATTACAATCGGAGCAAATTCAACATAAACAGGAATTACAATCAATGGAACCAGCATAGAACTCAATAAACCCAAAAGCAAAAACCAGCGATTACCAATAAAAAAGGTTTCACGTTGTAAAAAAAACCGATAGCAAATATAGAATAGAATGATTACGGCCGAAGATTTTAATAAATAGTCCATATCATTGTTTCTTTTCTATGATAGCAATAATCTCTTTCAAGTCATC
>JBBSLN010000109.1:0-6867 GCA_038255205.1 Flavobacteriales bacterium | reverse complement strand
TGAAATGGCAAAATTGACAAAAAACAAAAAGAGGCGAGAGCTAAAGTGGACAAAAACAAAGTTTACTCTCTTGAAGAAGCTACGGTTTTATTAAAAGAAATCACTTATACTAAATTTGATGCTTCTGTAGACCTTGCGGTACGTTTGGGAGTTGATCCTCGTCAAGCAAATCAAATGGTAAGAGGTGTTGTTTCTTTACCTCACGGAACAGGAAAAGACATGAAAGTTCTGGCCTTGGTAACTCCTGACAAAGAGCAGGAAGCTAAAGATGCTGGAGCTGATTACGTAGGATTGGATGAGTACCTAGAGAAAATCAAGAATGGTTGGACAGATGTTGACGTTATCGTTACCATGCCAGCTATTATGGGCAAACTAGGTCCTTTAGGTAGAGTGTTGGGCCCAAGAGGTTTAATGCCGAATCCAAAAACAGGTACAGTTACTATGGATGTTGCGAAAGCAGTAGCTGAAGTAAAAGCTGGTAAGATAGATTTCAGAGTTGATAAAACAGGAATTGTTCACGCTCCAATTGGGAAAGCATCCTTTAGTGCTGACAAATTGCAGGATAATGCGAACGAACTGTTGACGACTTTAATGAAGTTGAAACCAACGGCTGCAAAAGGTGTGTATATGAAAAGTGTTTTCATGTCCAGTACCATGAGTCCAAGTATCGCAATCGAAACAAAAAAAGTATAGTAGTTAAACTTTAAATTATGACAAGAGAAGAAAAATCACAAGTTATTGAAGAGTTGACTGCTCAATTAGCGAATAATACGCATATCTATTTAACGGATACGTCAGGATTAAACGCAAGTAACACTTCAGAATTACGTCGTGCTTGTTTTAAAGCAAACATTAAATTGGCCGTCGTAAAAAATACCCTATTGGAAAAAGCTATGGAAGCTTCTGATAAGGATTTTGGCGATTTGCCATCAACTTTAAAAGGAAACACTTCTGTAATGTATTCTGAAACAGGAAATGCTCCAGCTAAAGTAATCAAAGCATTCCGTAAAAAATCTGATAAGCCTTTGCTTAAAGGAGCTTTTATTGAAGAAGCAATTTACATTGGTGACGAGAATTTAGATGCATTGGTGAACATCAAATCAAGAGAAGAATTGATTGGTGACATCGTAGGATTGTTACAATCTCCAGCTAAAAATGTTATCTCTGCTCTTAAATCGAGTGGTGGTAAATTGGCAGGCATCTTAAAAACATTATCCGAAAAAGAGGGATAATCAAATAGTACGCACTTAAACAAATTATATTTTATTAAAATTATTAAAAACGATAGAAAATGGCAGATTTAAAAGATTTCGCAGAAAAATTAGTTAACCTTACTGTAAAAGAAGTTAACGAATTAGCAACAATATTAAAAGATGAGTATGGTATCGAACCGGCTGCTGCTGTAGCTATGGCTGGTCCTGCTGGCGGTGGTGACGCTGCTGCTGTTGAAGAACAAACTGAATTTACGGTTATTCTTAAGGCTGCAGGTGGTTCTAAATTGGCAGTTGTTAAATTGGTAAAAGAATTGACTGGTTTAGGCTTGAAAGAAGCTAAAGAACTTGTTGATGGTGCACCAAGCCCAATCAAAGAAGGCATCTCTAAAGATGAAGCTAACGCATTAGTTGCATCATTGGAAGAAGCTGGAGCAGAGGTTGAGCTTAAGTAAGCTAAACCAAAACTACATTTAATGGTTTAGGTCTTCCGTCCCGATAACTATCGGGAGTCGGAATGACCTAAACCCTTTTGTGTATATTAAATGTACATAAAAAAAACTATTTTATTTTAATCAAAATCTCGTTCATCGATGTTAGCACAAAAAGCTGAAAGATTAAATTTCTCTTCTATTGTAAATAGAACGGAATATCCGGATTTCTTGGATATCCAGATCAAATCCTTCCAGGATTTTTTCCAATTAGAGACTAAATCAGAAGAAAGAGGGAATGAAGGACTCTACAACACCTTCATGGAAAACTTCCCTATCACAGATACGCGTAATCAATTCGTCTTGGAGTTTTTGGATTATTTCATTGATCCACCAAGATATTCAATTGAAGAATGTATTGAAAGAGGATTGACATACAGTGTGCCATTAAAAGCACGATTAAAACTGTATTGTACAGATCCAGAGCATGAGGATTTCGAAACCATCGTTCAGGATGTTTATTTAGGAACTATTCCTTACATGACACCAAGCGGTACGTTTTGTATCAATGGAGCAGAACGTGTAGTAGTATCTCAATTACACAGATCACCAGGTGTTTTCTTTAGTCAATCATTCCACGCAAACGGAACCAAATTGTACTCTGCAAGGGTTATTCCTTTCAAAGGTTCTTGGATTGAATTCGCAACAGATATCAATAGCGTTATGTACGCCTACATTGATAGAAAGAAAAAATTGCCTGTTACTACGTTGTTCAGAGCCATTGGTTTTGAGCGTGATAAAGATATTCTTGAAATTTTTGACCTTGCCGAAGAAATTAAGGTTTCTAAAGCTGGATTGAAAAAAGTTCTTGGACGTAAATTGGCTGCTCGTGTATTGAATACATGGCATGAAGATTTCGTTGACGAGGATACCGGCGAGGTCGTATCCATCGAGCGTAACGAAATTGTGCTTGATCGTGATACTGTTTTAGATAAAGATAATATAGAGGAAATCCTTGAGGCAGATGCAAAAACAGTTCTTTTGCATAAAGAAAGTGCACAACAAGGAGATTATGCAATTATACATAATACACTTCAAAAAGATCCGACCAATTCGGAGAAAGAAGCTGTAGAACATATTTACCGTCAACTACGTAATGCAGAGCCGCCAGATGAGGAAACAGCACGTGGAATCATTGATAAATTATTCTTTTCTGATCAACGTTACTCTTTGGGTGAAGTAGGTCGTTATAGAATGAACAAAAAACTGGGTCTTGATATCGGAATGGACAAGCAAGTGCTTACCAAAGTGGATATCATTACCATCATTAAATATTTAATCGAGCTTATCAATTCTAAAGCAGAGATTGATGATATTGATCACTTGTCTAATCGTCGTGTACGTACAGTAGGTGAGCAGTTATCTCAACAGTTTGGTGTTGGTCTGGCACGTATGGCACGTACAATTCGTGAGCGTATGAACGTTCGTGATAATGAGGTGTTTACACCAATCGATTTGATTAATGCGAAGACATTATCTTCAGTTATCAACTCATTCTTTGGAACTAACCAGTTATCTCAATTCATGGATCAAACCAATCCATTGGCAGAGATTACTCATAAGCGTCGTTTATCAGCATTAGGGCCAGGAGGTCTATCTCGTGAGAGAGCAGGTTTTGAGGTTCGTGACGTTCATTATACGCATTACGGTCGTTTATGTCCAATTGAAACACCAGAGGGACCAAACATTGGTTTGATTTCTTCTTTGTCTGTTTACGCAAAAGTAAACGGAATGGGTTTCATTGAGACGCCTTATCGAAAAATTGAAAATGGTGTTGTAGACATTAAAAACACACCTATATACTTGAGCGCTGAAGAAGAAGAAGATCAGTTGATTGCTCAAGCAAACATTAGGGTTGATGACAAAGGAAAAATCCTAGAAGACAAGATTATTGCGCGTCAAGAAGGTGATTTCCCTGTAATTGATCCAATGAATGCAAATTATACAGACGTTGCGCCTAACCAAGTAGCTTCTATTTCTGCATCCTTGATTCCATTTTTGGAACATGATGATGCGAACAGAGCCTTGATGGGATCAAACATGATGCGTCAAGCCGTTCCTTTATTACGTGTGGATGCACCGATTGTTGGAACTGGTTTAGAGCGTCAAGTAGCTTCAGATTCTCGAGTATTGATTAATGCGGAAGGAAATGGAACCGTTGAGTATGTTGATGCGAATGAGATTACCATAAAATACGAGCGTACTGAAGATGAAGCGATGGTAAGTTTTGATAGTGATACCAAAACATATCCATTGGTGAAATTCAGAAAAACGAATCAAGGTACATCCATTAACTTGAAGCCGATTGTTCAGAAAGGGGATAAAGTTAAAAAAGGACAAGTACTTTGTGAAGGTTATGCAACTCAAAATGGTGAATTAGCACTTGGTCGTAATATGAAAGTGGCGTTTATGCCATGGAAAGGTTACAACTTCGAGGATGCGATTGTTATTTCTGAAAAAGTGGTTCGTGACGATATCTTTACATCAATTCACATAGATGAATATTCATTGGAAGTTCGTGATACCAAATTAGGTAATGAGGAGTTGACTAATGATATACCAAACGTTTCTGAAGAGGCTACCAAAGACTTGGATGAAAACGGTATGATTCGTATTGGTGCAGAGATTAAACCTGGTGATATCTTAATTGGTAAGATTACACCTAAAGGGGAATCTGACCCAACTCCAGAGGAAAAATTATTGAGAGCTATCTTCGGTGATAAAGCTGGTGATGTGAAGGATGCATCATTGAAAGCATCTCCATCATTGCATGGTGTGGTTATTGAGAAAAAATTATTCTCGAGAGCTGTTAAAGATAAACGTAAGAGAGCAAAGGATAAAGAAGATATTGATACATTGGAAGCCATCTATTACAATAAGTTTGATGATTTAAAAGCCGTTGTGGTTGATAAATTGTTCGCTATTGTAAACGGTAAAACGGCTCAAGGTATCTTTAATGATCTCGGTGAGGAAATCATTCCAAAAGGTAAAAAATATACCTTAAAGATGTTAAATGCTGTTGATGATTATACGCATTTAACATCAGGAACTTGGACTACTGATGACCACACGAATAATATGATTGCTGATTTGATTCACAATTATAAGATTAAGGAAAATGATCTTCAAGGATCATTGCGTCGTGAGAAGTTTACAATCTCTGTTGGTGATGAATTACCTGCTGGAATTATCAAATTGGCTAAAGTGTATGTTGCTAAAAAACGTAAGCTAAAAGTTGGTGATAAAATGGCAGGACGTCACGGAAACAAAGGTATTGTGGCTCGAATCGTTCGTCAAGAGGATATGCCATTCCTAGAGGATGGAACACCTGTTGATATCGTATTGAATCCATTGGGTGTACCTTCTCGTATGAATATTGGTCAGATTTATGAAACGGTTCTTGGATGGGCTGGTCAGAAATTAAACAGAACGTTTGCAACG
This sequence comes from Flavobacteriales bacterium, assembly GCA_038255205.1. GTDB lineage: Bacteria > Bacteroidota > Bacteroidia > Flavobacteriales > Flavobacteriaceae > JBPOFM01. Next base: position 1,724 of record JBBSLN010000109.1, on the reverse strand, counting down.
CCAATATTTGATGGTGCGACGTTAGACCAAATCAACGAATTTACGGATGAAGCTGGAATTCCACGTTTCGGACATACCTATTTATACGATGGTGGAACAGGAGATCGTTTCGATCAACCTGCTACTGTTGGAGTTATATATATGTTGAAACTAGGACATATGGTTGACGATAAGATGCACGCACGTTCTATCGGACCTTACTCATTGATTACGCAACAACCTCTTGGTGGTAAAGCACAATTTGGTGGTCAACGTTTTGGTGAGATGGAGGTTTGGGCGTTAGAGGCTTATGGAGCTTCTGCAACGTTACGTGAAATCTTAACTGTAAAATCGGATGACGTTATTGGTAGAGCTAAAACTTACGAAGCAATCGTAAAAGGTGAGCCAATGCCAGAACCAGGACTACCTGAATCTTTCAACGTACTTATGCACGAATTGAAAGGATTAGGATTAGATATTAGATTGGAGGAATAATTTTGAAAAAATTATTCCGTAGGGACAGCTCGCGAGCTGTCCACACTGCGCCAATCATTAAAATTAATTTATAATTTGTTAGTACCATAAAAAATGGCAAAAAGACAAGATAGAAATACAGTACAGAGATTTAACAAAATCTCTATTGGTCTAGCGTCTCCAGAATCTGTTTTGGCAGCTTCCCGTGGTGAGGTTTTAAAACCAGAAACTATTAATTATCGAACACACAAACCTGAACGTGATGGTTTGTTCTGTGAGCGTATTTTTGGTCCTGTTAAGGATTTTGAATGTGCTTGTGGTAAATATAAAAGAATTCGCTACAAAGGAATCGTATGTGACCGATGTGGTGTTGAAGTAACGGAGAAAAAAGTACGTCGTGATAGAGTAGGACATATCAATTTGGTGGTTCCTGTTGCTCATATCTGGTATTTCCGTTCGTTACCAAACAAAATTGGATACCTTTTAGGATTACCTTCTAAAAAGTTGGACATGATTATTTACTACGAACGTTACGTAGTCATCCAACCAGGTAATGCAAAAAATGTAGATGGTGAACCATTACAAAAAATGGATTTCTTAACTGAAGAAGAATATTTGAGCATTCTTGATTCTCTTCCGCAGGAAAACCAATATTTGGATGATCATGACCCAAATAAATTCGTAGCAAAAATGGGAGCGGAATGCTTGATTGATTTGCTTGCACGAATTGATTTGAATGATTTGTCTTTCGAATTACGTCATAAGGCAAACACAGAAACATCCAAACAACGTAAAACAGAAGCGCTAAAACGTCTTCAAGTTGTTGAGGCGTTCCGTGATTCTAATGCTAACCGTGAGAATCGTCCAGAATGGATGATTATGAAGGCTGTACCAGTAATTCCGCCTGAATTACGCCCATTGGTGCCATTGGATGGTGGTCGTTTTGCGACTTCCGATTTAAATGATTTGTATCGTCGTGTAATTATTCGTAACAATCGTTTGAAGCGTTTGGTTGAAATCAAAGCGCCAGAAGTGATTTTGCGTAATGAGAAACGTATGTTACAAGAATCTGTGGATTCATTATTTGATAACACTCGTAAAGCATCTGCTGTAAAAACAGATTCTAACAGGCCATTAAAATCATTATCTGATTCCTTAAAAGGTAAGCAAGGTCGTTTCCGTCAAAATGTACTTGGTAAGCGTGTGGATTATTCAGCACGTTCGGTAATCGTCGTTGGACCAGAATTAAAATTATTTGAATGTGGATTGCC
>JBBSLN010000108.1:0-6873 GCA_038255205.1 Flavobacteriales bacterium | reverse complement strand
CTTCACGATATCTTTAGCATTTTTGAATACCAAGACATCTCAGCACACATGATAAAAATCACAAGAGATGGTGAATTGGACTTTGACAGTGATATGAGCAAAAGTTTTATTGAGAAAATTTCCGACAGTGTTAAACATCGACAGATTGGAGATCCAATTCGCTTCGTCTACGATCAAACAATCGATGAGGAAACCTTGCACTATTTCATGACCAAAATGTCCATCGAATCAAATGATAGCGTTATTCCCGGAGGACGTTACCATAATCGAAGAGATTATATGGACTTTCCAAGTCTTGGGAGAACCGATTTGTTATATGAAAAAATCAGTCCACTTCCTGTTAAGGGCTTGAGTCTGGAAAGAAGTATTTTTTCGACCATTGCACATAAGGATTTTCTTTTGTACACTCCATTTCATACATTCTCCTATATCGTCAAATTTTTACGTGAGGCAGCTTTAGATCCACAGGTAAGGACCATTAGAATCACCATCTATCGTTTGGCACAAATTTCCCACGTGGCCAGTTCGCTCATCAATGCGGCCAAAAACGGTAAAAAAGTAACTGTCGCTATTGAATTGCAGGCACGCTTCGATGAACAGGCTAATATCGATTACGCCGAGCAGATGGTTTCAGAAGGGGTCAATCTTCTTTTTGGAGTACGAGGTCTGAAAGTACATAGCAAAATGTGTATAATTGAACGTGAAGAGGAAACGGAACTCAAACGCTATGGTTTTTTGAGTACTGGAAATTTTAACGAATCAACAGCAAAGCTATATACTGATTTCACACTATTTACGGCAGATCAAAGAATTTTGAAGGATGTTGTTAAAGTTTTCAACTTTTTTGAAACCAATTATAAGATATTCCGGTACAAACATATCATTACCTCTCCTCATTATACAAAATCAAGGATTTTTAAATTAATCGATGCAGAAATCGAGAATATCAAACAAGGAAAACCTGCATACATCAAAATAAAGCTGAATAGCATTTCCAGTTACATGATGATTGATAAGCTGTATGAAGCAAGTAGGGCTGGGATAAAAATTCAGATGATTGTAAGAGGTCTTTGTTGCTTGGTTCCTGGTGTTCCGGGAATGAGCGAGAACATTGAAATCATCAGTATCATTGATAAATTCTTGGAGCACACGCGCATGTTAGTATTCTGTAACGACAATGACCCGAAGGTTTTTATCTCTTCTGCCGACTGGATGACCCGTAATATTGAAAACAGGGTAGAAGTAACCTGTCCGATTTACGATGAAGATATCAAACAGGAATTGATGGATATTTTCGAAATATGCTGGAATGATAATGTAAAAGCCCGAATTCTGGATGAAACACAAAGTAATGCTTACAGGCAAAATGACAAACCTAGAGTGCATTCTCAATTTGATACCTACGATTATTTTTTAAAAAAATTAATGAGTTAATATGTTGATCATCAAAAAGTACGCAGCAATTGATATTGGTTCAAATGCTGTACGTTTACTTATTTCAAATATCATAGAACAAAAAGGGAAGCCTGCACTGTTCAAAAAAAGCTCATTGGTTCGTGTGCCCATTCGTTTAGGGGCTGACGTATTTGTCAATCAGCAGATTTCAAAAGAAAACGAAGTACGCTTATTAGACACTATGAATGCATTCAGGCTGCTGATGCAAGCCCATAAAGTTACTAGTTATAAAGCTTGTGCTACTTCTGCCATGCGTGAGGCCGAAAACGGTGTTGACGTGGCGAAGCAGATTTCCAAGTATTGTAAAATAAAAATCGATATTATTAATGGTGAAGAAGAAGCTGCCATTATTGCCGCAACAGATTTGAATCAATATATAGATGCCAACAAAACATACCTCTATGTCGATGTAGGTGGAGGTAGTACAGAGTTTTCAGTCATCCATCAAGGCGCGACTGTGACATCAAAATCATTTAAAATTGGAACGGTTCGTTTGCTGAATGATATTGTTCAAAAGGAAGCGTGGTTCGAGTTGGAAAATTGGATAAAATCAAATACAACGGCGTATGAAAAAGTTGATTTGATAGGTTCTGGTGGAAACATCAATAAGATTTTTAAGATTTCTGGTAAGGCAGTGGGCAAACCATTGACCTATTTCTATTTAACCTCATTTTATAATATGTTACAAACCTATTCTTATGAGGAACGTATTACGGAGTTGGATTTAAATCAAGATAGGGCAGATGTTATTATTCCAGCTACGCGTATTTACTTGTCTGCCATGAAATGGAGTGGTGCAAAAGATATTTATGTGCCTAAAATTGGACTTTCGGACGGCATTATCAAAAGTGTTTATTTTGAAACGGTTTCGAGTGTGAAAATGGCATAAATACGTATTTTGTCTTACTTTTTGAGTTACACAACTAATTTTTAGTAGAGTTTGATTCTTTTCAAATTATATTCACAATCTCAAATCAACTTATTATGAAAACAATTTATACCTTATTATTATTTATAAGTATCACGACCTTAACTTTTTCACAGGAAACCAAATATGGTGTGAGAAGTGGATTTAACATTTCCAATTTGGATTTTGAACCAGATGCCGATTTTCAAAACTTGCACCGAAATGGTTATTTCTTTGCCGGTTTTGTAGATTATGGTTTTTCGGAATCCTTGTCAGTTCAAATAGAATTGCAATATTCTGCAGAAGGCGCAAAAGCTGACGAATTAAAAGCCGATTACATCCAAATGCCAATAATGCTACGTTATTCAATTAGCAATAACCTCACGATAGGTGCAGGGCCAATGGCAAGCCTTAAAACATGGAAAAACCAAGATGCGTTTTCGACCTTCACTTTTTCAGCAATTGGAGGATTGGAATACATGATTACTGATGAATTATTTATAGATGCTCGTTATTCTTATGGCATCACCAATATTTTAGATGAAGACATTAATGGATTGGAAGCCAAAAATAATAACATCCAAATAGGATTTGGAATAAAAATGTAATTAAAACAGTTTTAAATTTAAAGCTTCAATCGAAAGGTTGGAGCTTTTTTATTGCTTAAAAAATGGTAATGGTTCGTTTGGAGCTATCTGCAATTAAAATCACTACAAAGTAAACTTCTAAACTATTTTTCACCCATGAATCGTTTCACTTTTGCTCAAATTTTTCATGATACCCGCTTCATGATCCAGTAATTGTTGCCATTTTTCATCCACTTCCTTTCGTTCACCATACTGCCTTGCAAAGCTCAAAAACATCGTATAATGATTGGCTTCACTTACCATTAGCTTTCTGTAAAACTCAGCAAGTTCCTTGTCATGCAGCTCTTCGGAAAGTAAACGGAAACGTTCACAACTACGTGCTTCAATCAAAGCTGCATACAATAAACGATGTACCAATTGTGTGGTTCGGCTGCCTCCTTTTGGGAAGAATGTAATGAGTTGGATGACATAATCATCTTTTCGGTCGCGACCAAGAGTCCAACCATTTTCAAGAATTTTATCATGCACCATTTTAAAATGACTGATTTCTTCTTTCACCAAAGCAATCATTTCCTGCACCAAATCAGTGTATTCAGGAAAACTTACAATGAGTGAAATAGCCGTACTTGCTGCTTTTTGTTCGCAATAGGCATGATCGGTCAAAATATCTTCAATATTCTTTTCGACAATATTGACCCATCGTGGGTCTGTGGGAAGTTTTAGTCCAAGCATAATTAAGTACGTTCTTCTATGAGTTCAATTCGCTGCTGACCATGTTCATCAATGGACATTCGATAAAATTTATAGGAGTTGTTACTTGGATTAATGAAAGACATGTCCAACTTAATATCGTTTATTGTAGAAAGATCCTGATTGACCCAAACATGTTGTAAGGTCGCGTGATTCCAAAATTCATCAGAATACGAGGATTTGAACTGTTTCGCTGAAATATGTGTGTTTAAAATTTCTTTCGAAGGTGTAGAAATCAAAATTTCCGATTCAAAAACCCGATGCTGCTTATTGCTATTCGGAATGGTTTTATAATTTTCCAGCATTACGATGCTTTCGTTGAGAAGAGAATAGTTTTTGATATGAACCTTTACTTTATTGGAAATAAGTGTGTCCGATACCACTTCGGTATATTCTTTTGGATAATAAGTGATAATCTCACTTTCTATTTGCTTTTCGTTGAATTCCTCAACAGAAGCTTTCAATGCTTCACTGCGACTTTTTCGGCCATCACAGCTTATAAAAGCAATACTAATAATGACGATTATAAAAAAAATGTTCTTCATAAACTATTTAGTTAAATAAGTGTCTTGGCTCTTGGTTCTAGTATCTAAATACTTTTTTAAATATCCAACCCAAAGGTCTTTTTCAACAATTCAATATTAGGATTTTTCTCTTTCAATTTTTGATACTTCTCCATGGGTGTGAACACATATTGTTTTGCAATTTCTTCATTGACAGAGATGTGCAAAGATAAATCATAATTTTTTAAGGTCTTGCGAAGAAATTCCATCAGTGGGAATTGCGCACGCTCCAATTCAATTTTCAGTGTTTCGTTGGGAAATTCTAAATGGATTGAAGTGTCGTTTAGTTTTGGTGTATCCATTGTTAATATGGATGCCATGATCCGTTCACCTTTGGTTTCTAACGATTCTATATATGTTTTCCACGCTTTGAGCAACTCCTCTTCTGACACAGGTTCTTTAGGAAGATCATTCGGGTCAACGACCACTTCCATTTGCCTTATTTGATGCTCTTTTTTTGTCCGAATGCTTTTAAGGGATAAGCCAGAGGTTCGATGCGAGTCATTTTTTAAATCAATGACGGTAACAGGTTCTTGAACATATTCCTCAACTTTAGGAGCATCTTTTTTCTTTGCTTCAACTGTTTTCTCTACCGCAGCAGGTTCTTTAGTTTCTGGAACTTTAACAGCAATTGGTTTAATACCTTTTGCTCTAAAATAAGATGCAGGAATTATGTAGTGACTGCTATTTTTTTTTTCTCCATCAAAAGTGATAGAGGCAAGCTGCATTAAAGTCAATTCAACCAATAAGCGTTGGTTTTTGCTGCTTTTGTATTTAAGGTCACAGTCATTCGCGAGTTCGATGCCTTTCAGAAGAAAAGAGTAAGAGGCTTTTTTTGACTGTTCTAAATAGTTTGCTTTGGTGTCATCTCCAACTTCTAGAAGCTCTATTGTCTGTTCATTTTGGCAAACCATTAAGTCTCTAAAATGTGACGCAAGACCAGTGATGTAATGATGTCCGTCAAATCCTTTGGAAAGTGTGTCGTTGAACTGAACCAACAATTCTGGAATTTTATTCTCCAGAATCAAGTCCGTGCTCGTAAAATAGGTTTCGTAATCGAGAACGTTCAAATTCTCGGTAACTGCTTGACGTGTCAAATTCTTGCCAGAGAAACTAACAACTCTGTCAAAAATCGAAAGTGCATCTCGCATGGCACCATCTGCTTTTTGCGCAATAATGTGTAAGGCATCATCTTCTGCATCGATACCTTGTTCCTTGGCGATATATTTTAAATAGTCTTTCGCGTCTTTAACAGTAATTCGTTTAAAGTCGAATATTTGACATCGGGACAGAATCGTTGGAATAATCTTATGTTTTTCCGTAGTTGCCAAAATAAAAATACAATGCTTCGGCGGTTCTTCCAAGGTTTTCAAAAACGCATTGAAAGCGGCTTGTGAGAGCATGTGAACCTCATCAATGATATAAACTTTATATTTCCCAACTTGAGGAGGAATTCTAACTTGGTCGGTCAAATTGCGAATATCATCTACAGAATTATTCGAAGCCGCATCCAATTCAAAAATATTGAAAGCAAAATCCTCGTCTTCTTGTTCGTTGCCATCACTATTGATCATCTTGGCAAGAATACGCGCACACGTTGTTTTACCTACACCACGTGGCCCTGTAAACAACAAGGCTTGTGCCAAGTGATTGCGTTCAATGGCATTCAGTAACGTATTTGTAATAGCCTGCTGGCCTACAACATCCTTAAAGGTTTGCGGTCTGTATTTGCGAGCTGATACTACGAAATGTTCCATTTTATGCTGAATTCAATTCAGCATCTTAAGATGCCAAACTGCAAGTAACAAAGTTAAAAATACAATTTTAAATTCAGAATTATGGATTGAGAATTTGATAGTAGTTATCAACAAAATTCAATTGTTTGTCTTAACTATTTTTGTCTTTCGTAAAATTTATGAAAGTTTGTAATTTGGGATTTCTTTATTGTAATTTTGACGGTAAGTAAATCGCCTTATCGCTTCTCGATTTATCGGGAGGAGGAAAGTCCGAACACCGTAGTGCAACATAGTGGTTAACGGCCACCAGTCGTGAGGCTAGGAAAAGTGCAACAGAAAGTATGTACAGGTAATGCTGTAGTGAAACCAGGTAAACTCTATGTGGTGCAATGTCATGTATACCAACGTTTGAGGGCGGCACGCTCGATTGTTGGAGGGTAGGCAGCTAAAATGTGCTGGTAACAGTGCATTCAGATAAATGATAAGGGTCACATTTCGGTGTGGTACAGAATTCGGCTTATAGATTTACTTACATAAACAGGCTCTTTGAAATTTTCAGAGAGCTTTGTTTATTCAATACCCATAAGGTCTGCAAAAATCTGTGAATTCTGCCGGACAATCACTATTCAATCTCCCGCAGATCTCGCAAATTTTCGCAGAAACAGATTATGGATAATTCTATATGACTCTTCAGTTTTCTTAGGAAGGAATCTCGAAGAAACTAGCTGTAATTGGGAAGTCCAGATAAACTTTATGTTGTTCAATGCCATGTATACCAACGTATAAGTACGTCACGCTTGATTGTTGGAGGGTAGATAGCCAAAATGTGATGCAACAGTACATACAGATAAATGATAAGGGCTCTTTGAAATTTT
>JBBSLN010000107.1:0-6900 GCA_038255205.1 Flavobacteriales bacterium | reverse complement strand
CCTGCCACAGGAAATACAGTGGATGTGGAAGGTGTTACCATCGCAAAAATGAAAAACGGCAAGATTGCCAAAGAACAGGATTTTATGGATAATTCTGTATTCATGCAACAATTGGGACTGACTTCCAATCCAGAAAATGTTGGAATTATTGATTCGCTTTACAAAGCATTTGCTGCTGGTGATATTCCTGCAGTACTTGGTGGCATGGATGCCAGCATTGTTTGGAACGAAGCTGAAGGCAATTCGCTTGCAGATGGAAATCCATATAAAGGACCAGATGCGGTTTTAAATGGTGTTTTTGCACGTCTTGGAGCAGCGCATGAATATTTCAAATTAGCCGACATTGAACTTCACGAAATGAGCAACAATCAAGTTATGGCAACCTTGCGCTATGATGCTAAAAACAAAGAAAGCGGAAAAGCTTACAATGCGCAAGCGGCCCACCTTTGGACATTAAAAGATGGAAAAGTGGCTGCTTTTCAGCAATATGTGGACACCAAAAAATTGGCTGATGCGGAACAAAAATAATATTACTGACCAAACAAAATATGAAAACAGCACTAATCACAGGAACAAGCAAAGGCATTGGCCTTGAGACCGCATTGGCATTCGGACGCGCAGGATACAAAGTATTTGCCACCATGCGAAATCCAGCTAAGGCTGACGATTTTAAACAACAAATAAAATCCGAATCCCTGGACATCCATATTTCAGAAATGGATGTGGATTCTGATGCATCAGTAAAACAGTGTATCAACGACATCACCCAAAAACATGGACAGATTGATGTTCTGGTCAACAATGCAGGCATCGAACGTCATGGTTCTATTGAAGAATTGGCAATGGACGATTTCAAAGCCATTATGGAAACCAATTATTTTGGAGTACTGCGATGTACGAAGACATTATTGCCACAAATGAGGAAGGATCAAAAGGGTTGCATTATTAATGTGGCCTCCGTTGCCGGACATATTTCAAGCAGTCCGTTGGGTGCTTATGCCGCAAGCAAATTTGCACTCGAGGCCGTTAGTGAGGCACTTGCCCAAGAAGTAAAACCTTTTAACATTAGGGTTGCCATTGTGGAACCAGGAATCATAAACACACAAATGGCCAATGATCTTTCAGTTGATGGTAATTCAATTTATCCACATTCCAAAAGGTTTGGAGGACTGTTTTCAGCATCCCTTCAAACACCAACACCACCAACATTGGTAGCAGATAAGATTTTGGAAATTGCGGAAAGCAAGTCTTGGAAATTAAGGCATCCTGTTGGTCCTGATGCACAACCTTTTATTGATTGGAGAGCTTCAATGAATGATGAAGAATGGGTGGATTGGAATGCCGCCAATGATGACGATTGGTATGAAGCCGTTCAAAATACATTTGGATTGGATGCGAGATAGATGATTATTCGGCAAAATGCAGACACTAAAAAAAGTGCGGATGCCGAGAATATAATGGATACAGAGTATTTATAATACAGACTATTAAAGTAACGTGAATAATGGATAAGTCTGAAAAGACCGGATATTTCTTTTCCCCGGCCCTAAAGGGCGGAAAAATCCTCAAATACAACTATGGTTGAGAAAATTATTACCCTTTAGGGCTAGGGAAATATAATTTTCGGCTTAAAAAGGTTAATCCCCTATTCAGAATAAAATAAAAACAATAAGGATAAGCCGAAAACCGGTTAGAGTAGGCAAAAATTTTAAATATCAGAAATTATGAAACAAACAATCGTAACGAGACACAAAGTAGGAGATTTTGACACTTGGCTTAAAGGCCACCAAGACAGACTCGAAATATTTGGTCCTGCAATGTCAGGCTTTGAAACGTTTCAGGATGTCGATGACCCCAATTCGGTGGTATTGGTTATAGAAGTTACCGACATGGGCAAGTTTGAAGCTATCCTAAATGATCCTTCTACCGAGGCTCTAAAAGCCAAGCACACAGTAAAAGACCCAATTACGGTGTCAATGCCAGTGGAACCTTAAGACACTATTTAATAACTAACTAAAAATCAGTATGGACAGTATTATTAAAACATTGACCAGTTTCAACACAGACATTATGTTTGTAATTCTATTGGCTGTGTTTTTTACGATGGAACAACTCTTGGAAAAAGGTGTATCATTCAAGAACAATAGTAAGCACTTATTCCACAGTGTCATATTACAAGCAGGTTACATTCTATTGAATATTGCAACAGCTTCGGTTTTTGTATTTTTCTTTGATTGGGTGGTTCAAAACAAGATTGGCTTGCTTAACCAAATTGAGATCCCATATATTCTAAAAATCCCCATCGGCATTATAATTCTTGATTTTGTCGGGTATTGGGCACATCGTTTAAACCATGCCTGGTCCCTATTTTGGCGTTTGCATCGTGTGCATCACAGTGATACGAAGATGGACAGTTCCACCTCGTTCAGGGCGCATCCCTTTGATGTGTTTCTTGACAATGCTTCGGTCATAGTTGCTGGTATCATATTTGGTTTGGACATCAATATCATCGTTTTGCGCTGGGTCATCTACATGCCTTTGTTTGTAATTCATCACACCAACTCTAAATTTCCCATTTGGGTGGATGCCTGGTTCGGAAAGATTTTCGTAACTCCCAATTTGCACAAAATACATCATCATCAAGATCAAGAATTTACAGATTCCAACTATGGGAACATCTTTATTTTTTGGGACAAATTATTTGGCACTTATAAACAGCTGCCAGTAGAGGATATCAAATATGGTTTGGTGGAATTTGAAGACCCAAAAAAGCAAACTGCTTGGTATTTATTGTTGAGTCCATTTATCAATATCAAACGGCTTGATAAATGAATTTTTTAACACAATTGTTTTTTAAATTATAAAGCTTGGTCCGTCAAGAATTAAGGGGATTAAAAATAGAAAATATTTCAAAAAAACGCATCCTTTAGACCCAAAAATGGGACTATCGGATGCGAAGCTCGTGAAATCAAGCAATAAAATAAATTAATTCTGACATCAAAAGACTTTACTTCACTATTCATTCTATTGATTTATAAATACTTAAATAATAATAAATTTTTTTGTCTATTTTTATTATCATAAAAAAATTGGTAATCCATTGATTATAATTTTCTGTTTTTTTAGCAAATAATCTATCAACTCAATAAAAATATGAACACAACCAAAAAAAAACACACGTGGAAATTCTGGGTTTCAAGAACCTTATTGGTAATTTTTGTCCTCGGCGGACTATGGCTTATTAATCTCATTTGGTTCAAGCCCTTAAGTATCAGAAATTTTTATGACAAGGTTTTTGTGGAATTGGCCTTGGACAGTCCGGAACTCACAACGTCTTTGGGCATTCCCGTGATTTATGATTGGTATAAAGACGATTTGGATGATATATCGGATGCCAAGCAATGGGAATCGTTCAACAAAATGAAATATGATTACGAAACCTTAAAGAGCTATGATTTTGAAAATCAATCTCCCGAAAACCAACTCAACACCAAAATTCTTTCTTTTTATGTAAAAGGAATTATCGACGGCGAACCATTCTTTTATCATGGCTATCCTGTCAACCAAATGTTTGGTATACAAAGTGGCTTGCCAAGCATGATGGAAAGTGCGCATAAGCTAGAAGATGAAAGTGATATTGAAGCATATATATCCCGACTTTCCAAATTCAACACAAAATTTGACCAACTGATTGCAAACCTCAAAATAAGTGAATCTAAAGGCATCATTCCGCCAAAGTACATCATCAAGTTGGTTTTGGATGAAATGAAAGGATTTGTTGGAGCGAAGACCGACAGCACTTCCTTTTCCGACCAGAATTTATCTCCAGTAACTTCAAATATTCTTTATACCAATTTTGAAACAAAAGTTGATAAACTGACCGAAATACCCAAAAAAGACAAAGACGATTTCAAAAAGCAAGTAGCACATGAAATTGAAAAGACCGTTTTTCCAGCTTATAAAAAATTAATTGCTTATTTCGAAAAGGTCAATGAAAAAGCCACTAATGACGCTGGTGTTTGGAAATTCCCAAATGGCGATGCCTACTATCGCTATCAGTTAAAACAAATGACCACTTTGGATTTAGACCCAGAGAAAGTGCATCAAATTGGCCTTTCTGAAGTGGCACGGATCAAAAAAGAAATGAATGCCATCCTAGCTTCAGAAGGCTATGCAGATTCCACCAAAACACTTGGAGAAATTATCCAAAAGCTGAATACCGAGGAGCGTTTTCTATTTCCAAATACAGATGAAGGACGAGCGATGGTACTCACGGAATACAATCGGATTTTAACGGACGCAGGCGCCAATCTGGACAATGCCTTCAACGTTCGTCCGAAAGCTAACTTGGAAGTACAGCGCGTCCCAGAATTTAAACAAGATGGCCAAGTGACCGCGTATTACAATGGACCAGCGATGGATGGCTCACGAGGCGGCGTGTTTTATGCGAATTTGAGAAACGTCCATGAAACCGTGAAATTCGGGATGAAAACCTTGGCCTATCATGAGGGCATTCCAGGACATCATTTTCAAATTGCCATACAAACAGAATTACAAGGATTGCCCATGTTTAGAACCGTCATTCCATTTACTGCCTATACTGAAGGTTGGGCCATGTATGCAGAACAATTGGCGTGGGAATTGGGCTTTTATGAAAACGACCCTTTTGGGAATCTAGGTAGGTTGCAAGGAGAGATGTTCAGGGCTGCCCGACTTGTGGTGGATACTGGCATCCATTACAAAAAATGGACACGTGAGCAAGCTATTGATTATATGGTTGAAAGTTCAGGAATAAACACTTCAGAAATCACTTCAGAAGTTGAACGCTACATTGTCGTTCCAGGACAAGCCTGTGCCTACAAAATAGGAATGATGAAAATTCTGGAATTAAGGGAGCGCGCCAAAACACAGTTGGGCAATCGTTTTGACCTCAAGACATTTCATGATGTCGTTTTAAAAAATGGTGCTGTGCCTTTGACTATCCTGGAAGAGATTGTCCAAAAATATATTGATGATATTAAAAAGAATGGGGAAAGTTAAAGGATTTATTTTGTGCAATAAAATTTTAAAGACTTTTAGCTGATGATAAACCTTCAAATATATCCCACCAATTATTTTCAATAAAGAAAAGACTTCAAAATATAATTAATAATCCTCGAGGCAGAGCTGTCGAGGTATTCAACTAAAGATAGTTTAAACATTTTATGAAAACCATCCGTTATCAAACTTTCCTCTAATACCTCCGATGCAGAGCATCGGGGAATTCTAATGATTAAACATTCTATCTGCGAAATCAACAAATGTCCCATTAGGGACAAAATATGGGTAGAAAAATTAAAAACGAATCAATCTCGTGCCTTTAGGTACGACATATCATATTGCGTACCTAACGGCACGCCAGACAATTTCACAAATCAATAAGCTACCAATATCAAGTCCCTAACGGGACAGAAAAAAACCCCATGATAAAACTCTTCCGAAACATCCGCAAAAACCTTCTTGCAGACCCTCCCAAACGGGCCTTTTCGGTACGGGCGGGAGGCAAAACTTCCAGATACCTCAAATACGCCATCGGCGAAATCATCCTCGTGGTCATCGGCATTTTGATTGCATTACAAGTAAACGATTGGAACGAGAACCGAAAATTCATATCAGAAAAACAAAGGATAGTCAACGAGTTACACAAGGCATTCATCAAAAATAAAATGGTTCTGACAGAAAGGATAGAGGCTTTGGAAAATGCAAATGCTAACGTGATAACAATTCTCTCCCATACCGGTCAAAATTTTTCCAATCAAAAAAATTGGGACAGTATCATTGGTGCTTCCTTAAAATATGGCAATTACAACCCTGCAAACAGTACCCTTTCGGAATTGATAAATTCAGGGCAATTGAGTAAAGTAGTGGATGCATCTCTCAAGGAAAATCTCTATAAATGGATGCTTCTACTTGAAGATAGCGATGAAGATTTTAAGAATCAAGACCTTCAGGCTACAACATTGCTCATTCCACATTTATACGATAACATTTCAATGCAAAACCTTAATGTTTATAACCAAACTATGGATGTAAAACAAAAATCCGAACGATTCGATGATGATTATCAAAAGGTTTTCGATAATCTGAAATTCGAAAATTTGTACCAAGGAAAACTGTTTTGGAATACCATAATGCTCAATCATTATAAGGAACTAGACAAACTAGCTACTGTAATTCTTGGACAAACTAAATAAGCAATGAATGATCAAACTATTTAGTAACATCCGCCAAAACATTCTGAATGAAGGCAAAACCACAAAATACCTAAAATATGCCATCGGCGAAATCATCCTGGTGGTCACTGGGATTTTGATTGCACTTTCAATTAACAATTATAATGAGGAACTAACAACAGATACCAAAATAAAAAAATCCTTGATTGCATTACGAAATGACCTGATACAAGATACTTTTTTGATTCAGCAAAATCTTCCAGAGGTCAACCGTCAGTATGAATTAAATGAATCCTTGAGAATTCGGATTGCAAAAAAAAGTGCATCAGTAGATACCATAGTCCAAATAGCTAGGCATGAATTTAACCCGAATTGGAACGACCCCATAGTTTATAATACAAACGCTTACATCAGATTAAATGATTCAGGTCTTATTGAAAATCTTCCCGACTCCTTGAAAATACTCATTAAAAATTTTTACAACAAGCAACTTAATTATAAAGGAATTCAAGAAAATATTACTGAAGGTTACAAAAATAAGGTTTCGGTTTATGTGGATACTTAAACTTTTGGATCTACACCACTTCATGACCAAGGTCACTCATCGATTCTTTGGTTTGGAGCAACATTGATTTGGCAAATCTTGCAGCCAAATTTCAGGGGATGAGCAATTTTAAACGAATTCTTT
>JBBSLN010000106.1:0-6921 GCA_038255205.1 Flavobacteriales bacterium | reverse complement strand
TTTTATACCAAATGATCAAATTATTACTGCTTTGCAGGTAGCATCGAAGAGTGGTGTTGATGTACGATTGTTGATCCCAAAGGACTCTGATTCCTGGACTGCAAAACATGCAACGAATTCTTATTTAGAATGTTTGATGGAAGCAAATGTCAAGATATATAGATATTGCAAAGGATTCATACACGCTAAAACCATGGTTGTAGATGACATGTTCTCAACTGTTGGCACTACAAATATGGATTACCGTAGCTTTAATATCAACTTTGAAATTAATGCCATGATTTATGATGTTGGAAAAAGTATGGAGCTAAAGTCCCAATTTTTTGAAGATTTAGAAGAAAGTGAGATAGTGGATTTAGAACGTTGGAAAAATCGTTCAAATTTGCAAAAGATAAAGGAGTCCTATTGTAGACTTTGGGCGCCTTTACTTTAAAATTAGTTAATCTCTAGTAGAAATCACAGTTTCCTTTTTCATGGATTCATTTTCAAGCAATAGGCTGGTAATATCTTTGTAGGTGTTTTCGTAAAACTCCTTTTTTGTACTGCGCTTGATATTTTTAAGGTAAAATTTCCGATCGATATTATTGAGTTGTTTACTTTCTGTAATATAGAAACTCGCAGGGACTCCAAATGAATTTTTAATACTGCTCATCGTCGCATCCAGTTTATTATCTCTTTCACTCACATAAACAATATCAACGTTTTTGTTATACCCAATTGAAGCCTTTTTTACTAGTCGTTTCTGATCCCAAAAGAGCACTATGAGTTTTAGTTTGCCTCTATATTGATTGGCTATTTCATTTATGGCCTTTATCTCTTCTCTGTGGGTGACAAAACAGGTTTTCTTTGTAATGAGAAGAATTGGGTTCTTGATATTGTCCGTCTCTAAATAGCCGCCAGAAACTTTCTTTAATCTTAAATTGGAAATAAGAGTGCCTTTCAGATGGGATTTATTCAACGAATCAAAGAGTACATCAACATATTCTTTATGATTGTTCTCAATTGCAATATCACATTGCTTATTGTAGTTTTTTAAATGTTCGGAAATGGCGTCGTCAAAATAAACTTTCTGTTCTTGAGAGAAGGCTGAAAGTACAAATCCAAGCAGAAGAATTGTAAACAACTTTTTCATGTCTACTGTTTCAATTTGATTAAAAATCAATGTAATTTACAAAAGAAATTATTTCTGTACAAAACTTTTTGTCAAATTGATAGAATTCATATGGAAAAAACGGTTAGACCGTTCATTTGGATAAAAAAAAAAGCATAAACTTTTCAGTTTATACTTAAATTCTTTTTTAAAAAATTGCTATTTATCGTCTTCTTCCTTGACGATGTCCGCCGTAGTGCTGATTCGGCATTTGAGCTTTTTTCATGCTATCCTTCATCATCTTTATTTGATCAGAAAGCATGTTTCGTTTGTCTAATTTTTCAGCCTCCTTCATCAATATCTTTGCTTCTTGAGGACGTCTTTTACTAAAAGCTATGCCTGCAAGGTTTAATTTGGCCATGGCCAAATCATGATCCATCGAGAGGCCTAGGCTCAAAGCATTCTTAAAATATTTTTCCGCTTCATTCATATTAGTCTGCGAGACCATAATACCATGAAGATAGTTGAAATAACCTTCCTGCTTTTTAACTAATGCGCTTGAAGGTTTTTTTATCATGTTCAACCACTTTTTGGCGCCTTCAAAATCTTGTTTGCGCAATTTCAAAAATGCCAACAGGATAAATTCATTCTTGAAATATAAAAACACGAAAATAAGGGACAATAAAATCCACATAATTCCACTTCCTATAAAGCCTTCCGTGAATTGATAGATGGCATAGGCAATTATTAAGAGTGCGATGATTAATTTTATGTTTTTGTTGTACATGGCTACTGTGAAATTTTATAGGTATTGGTTGATGTAATATGAGTGGGAATGGTCATGTTTTGAGATTGGAACAAGGTGTCTCCAGAATTTTCACCTAACACTGTTACCTCTTTAAATAAACCATTTGAAGAATTGGCAATTACAGTGGTCTTTTGAGTTCCTGATAAGGTCATAATGACGTTTTCATCAATAGTTGACATGGTTGTTACCGCAGTACCTGAAATAGTAATCGACTTATCAGTTTTATCAACCAACTGCCATTTGTTTTTAGCAGTCATATTACCAATATAGCCATTAGTCCATTCATCTCCAATTGAAACCTTTTCTATAGGATAAAAATAGGTCATCTGTTCAAAACTATTTGACAGAGCGTCACTACCAAATTGCTTTTTCATCTGCCCTTCTGAGGCCTCGATGATTTCTGGTTGATCAATTCCTGCTGATACGAACATATTGGCAATCAGTTTTTCTCCTCCTGTTACTGATATTATTTTTCCCGTTTTTTCCATGACTACGGTCACGGGTACGTTCAATAGTCCCTTGAACAACATATTAGTGACATCGCTGGAATCGGCAGATTCGGTATCTGAATTCGACAATTCACCTAAAGAAGGTGAAGTCATTAACATTTTTAAACGTTTAAACGTCATTGATAATGTATAATTAGTTGGGGTAGATTCAACAACTTCAAACCGCATAACACCTAACAAATCGTTCTCAATAACTTGGTCTACTCCATTAATGTCCTGTTTGATAAGTTGTTTTGCTTCTTGATTTACAGTAAAGGTATCTCCAACAACCAAACGATATTCCAACGTTTTTTGCGCCGTAACGCTCGATACGATTAACAATAAAATAGATAGAAATAAGTGTTTCATTTAAGAAAAATTAGTCATTTTTTGGACACTGCAAAGAAACTAATTTTTTTAATGAGTTCCTTATATTTTAAGAGATTTCAACACGGGGTCAATTTTTAGCAATTTTATCCGTTTTTAACCCTACCATGAGTTGGGGCTTGATGAAAATTTTTGATTGGTCCTTTAAAATTTAAAATGAAATTGACATTTTCTGAAGGGTTCTAATGATAATATCAAAGCGTAAGTAATGATTATTTCAGACGTGTGAAAGCAATAAGTCATCACTATTTTGATAAGTGTTTTTTCTTTATTAAAATTTCCATAAAATATTTTTAAAATTAGGTTTGTGAAAGTAAAAAGTCTTTGTATATTTGCCCGCAGTTTTGGAGAAAGCGCCAAAACTATTTTTTAGAGATATACAATTCGATTTTAAAGATACAAGACAATGAGCAAAAGAACGTTTCAACCATCAAAACGAAAGAGAAGAAACAAACACGGTTTTAGAGAAAGAATGGCCTCTGCCAATGGAAGAAAAGTCCTTGCACGCAGAAGAGCAAAAGGAAGAAAGAAATTGTCTGTATCTACGGAATCTAGACATAAAAAATAATGATTAACAATTGTTGATATTTAAAAGGTGTTACTTCGGTGTAACACCTTTTTTTATACCCATTCGAACCCTATTTTTGTAATCGTAAATCATAAATCGTAAATAAAGGTTATGCCAAAGAATAAAAACATCAAGTCAGTACTTATTATCGGATCAGGGCCAATCATCATTGGTCAAGCTTGCGAATTTGATTATGCCGGAACACAGGCGCTCCGGTCTTTGAGAGAAGAAGGCATAAAAACAGTGCTCATAAATTCCAATCCTGCGACTATCATGACCGACCCGACCATGGCAGACCATGTCTATCTGTTGCCATTGACTACCAAATCGATTGTTCAGGTTCTGAAAGACCATCCGGAAATTGATGCTGTTTTACCAACAATGGGTGGGCAAACCGCGCTTAACTTGTGTATTCAAGCTGATGAAAAAGGTATATGGAAAGATTTTGATGTAAAGTTAATAGGTGTTGACATCGATGCGATAAATATTACTGAAGATAGAGAAAAGTTTAGAGAATTAATGCTCAAAATTGGGATTGGCATGGCACCTCAAGCAACGGCAAATTCTTATCTAAAAGGCAAAGAAATTGCACAAAAATTTGGTTTTCCATTAGTAATTAGGGCGTCTTATACACTTGGAGGTGATGGGGCGTCGTTCGTGCATACAGAAGACCAGTTTGATGAATTGTTGACACGAGGCTTGGAAGTCTCTCCAATCCATGAGGTCATGATAGATAAAGCATTGATCGGCTGGAAAGAATATGAACTGGAACTGCTTCGTGACAAAAATGATAACGTCGTTATTATTTGTACAATAGAAAATATGGATCCAATGGGAATACACACAGGTGATTCCATTACAGTTGCGCCTGCCATGACATTATCAGACACAACCTATCAAAGAATGCGAGATATGGCCATCCATATGATGCGCAGTATCGGAGATTTTGCAGGTGGTTGTAATGTGCAGTTTGCCGTGAGTCCTGACGAAAAGGAGGATATCATTGCCATCGAGATCAATCCGCGTGTGTCACGATCTTCCGCATTAGCCAGTAAAGCGACTGGATATCCTATTGCGAAAATTGCGGCTAAATTGGCCATCGGATATAACCTGGATGAATTGAACAATCAAATCACAAAATCTACTTCCGCCTTATTTGAACCGACTTTGGATTATGTGGTGGTTAAAATACCACGTTGGAATTTTGACAAATTTGAAGGATCTGACAGAACTTTGGGACTACAAATGAAAGCGGTAGGAGAGGTGATGGCCATCGGTCGGTCGTTCCAAGAAGCACTCCACAAAGCCACGCAATCTCTCGAAATTAAAAGGAATGGACTAGGTGCAGATGGCAAAGGCTATAAAGATTACGACCAAATTATAGAAAAACTGACCTTTGCGAGTTGGGATCGCGTCTTTGTAATTTACGACGCCATTCAAATGGGCATTCCGTTGAGCCGTATCCATGAAATCACAAAAATTGATATGTGGTTCTTAAAGCAATACGAAGAGCTATACCATCTCGAAAGAGAGATTTCAAAGTTTAAAATTGATACCATCGAACGTGATATGTTGCTGGAAGCCAAACAAAAAGGCTATGGTGATCGCCAGATTGCTCACATGTTGGGCTGTTTAGAAAGTCAAGTCTATAATAAACGGGATGAATTCAATATTAAGCGGGTTTATAAATTAGTAGATACCTGTGCTGCAGAATTTCAGGCACAAACTCCTTATTATTATTCCACCTTTGAAAATGAAGTTGAAACCCCTGACGGAAAACGGGAATCAGTTAATGAGAGTGTTGTAACCGATAAAAAGAAAATCATCGTTTTGGGCTCTGGGCCGAATCGAATAGGACAAGGGATTGAATTCGATTACTGTTGCGTTCATGGGGTTTTGGCAGCTTCAGAATGTGGTTACGAAACCATTATGATTAACTGTAATCCTGAAACCGTTTCAACAGATTTCGACATCGCTGATAAACTCTATTTCGAACCAGTTTTTTGGGAACATATATATGACATTATTCGTCATGAAAAACCAGAAGGTGTTATTGTGCAATTGGGAGGTCAAACGGCTTTAAAATTAGCAGAGAAACTAGATCGCTATGGTATTAAAATCATAGGAACAACCTTCGAGTCTTTAGATCTTGCTGAAGACCGAGGTAGCTTTTCTAAATTATTAAAAGAAAACAATATTCCCTATCCAGAGTTTGATGTGGCGACTAATGCAGACGAGGCATTGGCTGTCGCAGACAAATTGGGCTTTCCGATTCTTGTTCGTCCGTCCTACGTGCTTGGAGGACAGGGAATGAAAATTGTCATCAATAAAAAGGAATTGGAAGAACATGTTGTTGATTTGTTGCGTGGCATGCCAAATAATAAGTTGTTGCTAGATCGTTACCTTGATGGGGCAATTGAAGCTGAGGCAGATGCAATTTGCGATGGCGAAAATGTTTATATTATCGGTATCATGGAGCATATTGAACCATGTGGCATTCATTCTGGTGACAGCAATGCAACCTTGCCACCTTTCAATTTAGGTGAATTCGTGATGCAGCAAATTAAAGACCATACCAAAAAGATTGCGTTGGCGCTCAACACAGTTGGTTTGATTAACGTCCAATTTGCTATAAAAGATGACATGGTATATATCATCGAGGCGAACCCAAGAGCATCGCGAACGGTCCCTTTTATTGCAAAAGCTTATAAAGAACCTTATGTAAACTATGCAACTAAAGTGATGCTTGGCGAAAAGAAAGTGACGGATTTCAACTTCAACCCACAATTGGAAGGATTTGCCATCAAACAACCAGTTTTCTCATTCAATAAATTCCCTAATGTGAACAAACAATTGGGGCCAGAAATGAAAAGCACGGGTGAAAGCATCTTGTTTATTGACAGCTTAAAAGACGACGAATTTTATAATTTATATTCAAGACGTAAGATGTATTTGAGTAAATAGTGGGTTTGTGGTTGAAATGGATTTTTTATCTGTCTTGAATTATGAAGTGCCATATCTGCTGATAATGTGACTCAAACCAAACGATTTATAAGACAATTGTTTAATAAAAATAACTTTTAAAAAAACCATCGAATCGATGGTTTTTTTATTGCAGTGCTATAAAAAATAATCCTATACCGATGGCGATACCAAAACTGATCAGCGTCCCTATTAAAATATATTCCGTTAGTTTCCTGTGCTTGGATTCTTTTAAATCTCCAAAACGGAATACTGATTTTGCGGTAATCAAGAAGCCGACAGCCTCCCAATGATCTAGAATTACAAAGACGAAGACCAGAATACGTTCTAAAATCCCGATATACTTTCCTGCATCTTTCAATGATTCGTTGCCTTCTGTCAACTTTGAAATATTCCATTTACTAAAAATGGTTTTCATTATAATGGACACTGGTTGTGTTAAGAATAAGATACAAACAGCCATAAGTAGTTTCTGGTCATTTAGGAAATTTTCAATTGGGAAACGTTCAACGAATACATAATATGCCACTAATATGGAAACCACATGGAGTGATTGATCAATAAAAAACCATAAACGTTTGGTTTTCTTACTTTGGGA
>JBBSLN010000105.1:0-6944 GCA_038255205.1 Flavobacteriales bacterium | reverse complement strand
TCCATTTATAGCTCCTTATATAGCATTGCCGTTTATCTCTCCATTAAATCCTGATGGGTCATTAAATCTCAATGGTACTCCGTATTCAACAGCAAATTTCACTAACATAAATGGATTTTTGAATACGCCATTTATTACTTTAAACACGAATGCCTTAAACACAATTAACAACGACGAGATGAAAATTGTTGGTAGAATTGGAGGTAATTTGGAAGTTGTTAAAAATTTGTCTGTCGGTTCATCTGTTGGTATGGATTATCAACATATAGAGTATCAAAATATTACTACTCCTGGTAGTATTCGTGGTACTATTACCCCAGATCCCAATGCATTAATCAAGGGTAGCCATTTTCAAGGATATCAAAGAAATGCTTCGTTTATTGTGAATACTAATGTTAATTATTCCAATGTATTCAATGAAATTCACGATTTTGATTTCACAATTGGAACGGAATACAATAAATCACACTTTATCAATTCTAACTTTCAAGGATTCGGTTTAGATCCTAAATTAGTTGGGTCTGGTAGTGCGATCACAGACGGTTCGGTAACAGAAGGTCCAGAAGACACTCAATACTACATTCCTAATGTATCAGCATCAAGTTTTGAAGATGGATTGTTTTCTTACTTCGCAGTTGGTAAGTACGATTATGATAATCGTTACGGTTTGCAAGCTTCCATCCGTAGAGATGCGGCTGCTAGATTCTCCGAAACAAATCGATGGGGTACTTTTTGGTCTGTTTCTGGTAAATGGAATATACATAACGAATCATTTTTTAACAAGAATGGTGCTGTAAATGAATTAAAATTGAGAGCAAGTTATGGTGTAGCTGGTAATCAGAGAGTTGGTGGTGCTTTTAATGCATTTAGCTTATACAACTCTGGTGTTGCTTACAACGGAAGTTTAGGTTACTTTTTAGGTCAAATTGACAACCCAGATTTGAAATGGGAAGAAACGGCCCAAATCAATATTGGTTTGGATTTTTCATTGCTAAAATATAAACTTACCGGATCAATTGATGTTTATAAGAAAGAAACGACTGATTTATTCATCAATAGACCATTATCATTGTTGTCATCAACGACAAGTATTCAAGCAAATCTTGGAGCCCTTGAAAATAAAGGAGTCGAGCTTAGCATGGACTATAAAATACTGGATGGTGATTTAAAGTGGAGTGTAAGTGGTAATATAGCTTTCAATGAGAATAAAATTACCAATTTAGGTGATGATTATGATCCAGAAAATCCAATTTTAGCTGGTGGAGGTACTGCATTGGCAGAGGGCCATGCAATTGGCACATTCTACCGAGTACGTTGGGCTGGTGTCAATCCTGCTAACGGACGACCACTTTGGTTAGACAAAGATGGTAACATTACAGAAACCTTTAACACATCAAATAGAGTGTTATTGGATAAAACGCAAGACCCTAAGTTTATTGGTGGTTTTGGAACTAATTTATCATACAAGGGCTTTGCTCTGAATGCGTTGTTTACGTATGCAGCAGATCAATGGCGTTTAAATGGTAGTTATGCTATTATTGAAGATACTGGTCTGGCAGGTTTTGCAAATATGTCAACTGCATTGTTGCGCATGTGGGAACAGCCAGGGGATGTTACTGATATTCCTGCATTCAATTCGGTTACAAGAGCTCAAGCTGGTACAAGGTATCTTGAAGATGCTTCATTCTTGAGATTGAGAAATGTTTCTGTATCGTATTCTTTAGATAAAGAATTTTTAGCTAAAACTAAATTATTCACTAGTGCAAGAGTATTTTTGCAAGGACAAAATATATTAACATTTACTAAATGGAGAGGTTTTGACCCAGAGTCTAATATATCAAGTACGTTTTTTGAGTATCCTACTCCAAAGACTGTTACGGTTGGTTTAGATATAGAATTTTAAAAAAAAATAAACATGAAAAAAATATTTATAATAACTTTAATGTCAGTGGTTGCTTTTACGTCTTGTAATGATGCACTGGACATTTTACCTGCGGATGCAATTCCGGCAGAGAATGCTTTTACGAGCGTTGCAGATTTGCAAAATGGCTTGAATGCTGTTTATGCACAGTACGATCCGAGAAATACGATTGATTATAGTTCTATTTTTACCGATAATACTAAAATCGGAAAAGACAATGGTGGTCAAAAAGTAGGATTTCATCAATGGGTTTTAGCGGCTAATTCGGGCGAGTCTCAAGCGATGTGGTTAAATTGTTATGCAACTATAAACTCAATCAATAGAGTTATAGAAGCTGCTTCTGTTCTAACTCCTAGTTCAGCAGAAGTAGAGCAGTATAATAAGATTTTAGGAGATTGTTATGCTTTGAGAGCATTCTTACATTTGGAAGTGCTTTCATATTATGCAGTTGGATATGGTGATTCTGATATGGGTGTGCCTTATTCAGATTTCGTTGTGGTTTTTGAACAACTTCCGCGTAACACTTCCGGCGAAGTATTTGCTGCGATTAATGATGATTTAGATACTGCAGACGGTCTTATTAGTGCGTCTTTTACTGATATTGGTTTCGTTACTAAAGACTTTATTACTGCGGTCAGAGCTAGAGCAGCTTTGTATTCAGGTAATTCTGGAGCAGCTCTATCAGCGACTCAAACTTTAATTGGAAAATATCCACTGGCTAATCAGATTCAGTATTTTAATATGTTTGCTGATGATACGGATAACACTGAAGTAATCTTCAAATTAAAATATACCGATGGAAATAACGATTTGAGAATAGGCGGTGTATGGCATTTTACTGGTACTGGCGGCGCTTTTATGGAAATGTCTAATGAGTTTTATGATCTTGTTTCCTCTATCCCTGGAGATATCAGATTCCCTGTGAATGTTGACCCAGAGAGTGTTCCTGCTGACAACTTTCATCTTATTGGAAAATATTTGGGCAAACTTGGATTTGATTATTTAAATGATGCCAAAGTGTTCCGAGTTTCTGAAATGTATTTAATACGTGCTGAGGTACTTGCAAAATCTGGTGATTTTGCTGGAGCTGCTCTATTGTTGAAAAATATAAGAGACGCCAGAACGGGTAGTAA
Source organism: Flavobacteriales bacterium (assembly GCA_038255205.1). Classification (GTDB taxonomy): domain Bacteria; phylum Bacteroidota; class Bacteroidia; order Flavobacteriales; family Flavobacteriaceae; genus JBPOFM01. The sequence goes on along the minus strand of JBBSLN010000105.1, from coordinate 3,890 downwards.
TACGGCAGCACCAACGTTTTCATCATTGCCTGCTGCGATATCAGAAATAGTAACTGAAAGACGTTTAGAGTTGGCTTATGAAGGACACAGGTATATAGATTTAAAAAGAACTAGAAGTATCACAAATCAAGGAATTACCAGAGTAGAACCTGATTGTGGTGGAGCTGTGCCATGCACCTTAGGGGCTAATGATTACAGATTCACATTCCCAATTCCAGCGGCAGAGTTAAATGGAAATCCTAATATAATGCAAGCACCTGGCTATAACTAAAAAAAAAAATAAAATGAAAAATATCCTAAAATTTCTTGCCATAAGTGTGCTGTTGTCTTCTTGTGGTGATTTTGAACCCGTAATTTTTGATCCGGATACAGGTCAAACATTAGTTTTCTTTTCAAGCACAACCTCGGCTTTAGAGGTTGTGGTCGAAGGTACTGGAAGTGTTGACATTAAAATTGGAGTGAACACACTATCTAGTATGGATAGAACAGTAACAATAGCTGTTAATCCCAGTCCTACCCTTACTACAGCTGCAGCTGAAAATTATACTATACCAACAACAGTTGTTATTCCAGCGGGTGAATATTTCGGAGTGTTAACCATTACCGGTGTAGATAATTCAGTTGAGACTACACCCGAAATCATAACGATTAATATAGTATCTATTGAAGGTGGTGGTCAAGTATCTAGTACAAATCACACAATCTCTATTTTTCAGATTTGTCCTATTACAGCCGCATTCACTGGTAATTACTTTTTGCAACAATTGACTGCAATCAATCCTGACGATGGTGTTAAGATGTTTAATGATCAAGTTGTTAGTATTATCTCAACAGGAGCTACTACAAGAAGCTTTAAAGCAAAATATTTAGAAGCTCTTGGAATTGGACAGCCAGATTCTACAATACCATTTGGATTGGTTTGTAACGAGGTAATCGTGGCGTCAGGAATTGGAACTGGTTTATCATGTGGCGGCACCCCTGCAATCACACTAGGACCTGCAAACGTTCCTGCAAATTATGATGCTGATGATGATTCTGTGTTTGAATTGACCTTGACAGAATATGTGACTGACGGTGGTTGTGGAGCTGCTCCTTACCAAACGACTTTTAGATTGACTAAACAATAAAATAAAACTAATATGAAAAATACGATAAAAATAGTATGTGCACTGTTATTGGTTCTAGGATATAGTTGTAGTGAAAGCGATGGCAGATTTAAAGATAATCCTGAGAATGGATGGGTACAGTTTTTAACCTCTTCTTCAAGCCTATCAATTGATACCGCAAATCTTACAGCACCGCTTGAGTTGCCAGTATATGTTAATGTTCCGTTGAATCAAACTGATTTGACCATCAATTATGATTTGGTTTCTGTGGAAGGTCCAAATCCAAACAGCGTGTTTAGCAATAGTGGTAGTATCGTTGTTCCTGCCGGAACTGCCGGTACAGCTAACGTAGGTGGCTATCCTAAAATAGTTTTCAATGTAGCTGAGGCAGCAAATATCGCTGAAAAAATGGTTTTCGACGTAGTTCTACGATCTACTGATAGGGAATCTGTCGTTGTGGGTGTTGCAGGCGATGCCATTCCAACGGTCTATAGAGTTACAATTTGTCCCTCGTTAAGTTCAGGAACTGGTTCGTTTTTAGGAAATTATGTGGTATCTGATTTAATTGCTGATAGTAGTCCTTTTGGAGTTCAGTTTAGGGTAGGGGCTACTGTGACATTGACCGAAGGTGGTTCTGGACCTTTCAGTAGGGTTTTCGAAATAGATTATCTCCCAGGGATTGCAGCTGGTCCTCCGACAATTCCAATTAGATTTTCTTTTGCCACTGGCAAAATTGTTATTCAAAACAATCAAGCTGCTGGATTAGCGTGTGGTGGTGGCACCCAACCTATCTTTTTAGGTGCAGACGCTAGTAAAATTATAAATAATCCTTGTGGTGATAAAACTGTTCGTTTGAACATGGTAGATTTTCAAGGTGGAGCTTGTGGGCAACGAAATATTCCATTTGCTCTTATTCTTACTAAAATGTAATAACAATTTAATTATTATATAAAAAGACTGCCTTTCGGGGCGGTCTTTTTTTTTCGTTACACAATGCATCACATCATTTAAGCGTTAACTTTCAAGTATAATTTTTACATTTGCGGAATATTAAATACCAATGAACAAATTTCTTTTGATTTTTTTCTTATTCTTTTCCGCGCAAATTTTTAATGCGCAAGAACTTAAACCTATCAAAAAGAATCTGGATGATAGAGTTGTCATAGATGATTCCACAACAGTATCTCGAACCAGCACTACAAATAAGGATATAAAGGACGAAAAAGCGACTATAGAGATGTACAAAATTATTTCTTATGATCGAGATACTACGTTTGTAGATACTACACTTACCATATTGAAAGAATATAAATTCAACTATTTACGGAAAGATAATTTTGAGTTGATAGCTTTCTCTAATATTGGTCAAACATATAATACTTTAAGTTACGATTTTCAAACTATTAACGCAATACCATTATTTGGAGCACGGGCAAGACACTTTAATTATATGGAAATTGAAGATGTGAACTATTATCAAGTACCAACACCGTTGACAGAGTTGATGTATAAAACAGCTTTCGAACAAGGACAATTGCTCGATGCCTTTTTTACAACAAACATTTCAAAACAATTTAATTTTTCAATTGCTTATAAGGGGTTGCGGTCGTTAGGCAAGTATCAACATATTCTAACAAGTACGGGCAATTTTAGATTTACAACCAATTACACTACGAAGAACGATCGCTATCAGGCAAGAGCGCATATCTTCATGCAAGATATGTTGAATCAAGAAAATGGGGGATTGACGGATGAAGGTATCCGGAATTTTGAATCCGGGGAAGAAGAGTTTTTGGATCGTTCTGTATTTGATCCAAATTTTGAAAATGCTGAAAATATATTAAGAGGTAAAAGATTTCATTTAGAGCATCAGTATAATATTTTTCAAAATCGAGACTCTACAAATAGCAACAATCTAAGTATTGGAAACGTAATATCGCTAGAAGATAAATACTACCAATACGATCAAACAACAGCTTCTGAGTTCTTCGGAGATTCATTTCAAAGCACAAGTTTAAGAGATCGAGTCACCCTTGAGAATTTCTACAATCGTTTTTTCCTAAATTATAAAAATGACATCGTTGGAGATTTGACCTTCAATGTCGATTACAACAATTATAATTATGGGTATAATTCTTTAGTCATACTAAATGATCAAACCATAATCAATAGATTGAAAGGAAGTATTGTTACTCTAGGAGGAATTTATAAAAATAAAATCGGACAGTTTGATGTCAAAGGAGAGTTGGGCATCAATATATCTGGGGAGTTCGAAGGTAATTTTTTGAATGCACAGGCCTCTTACAGATTGACTGACGATATATCAGTTCAAGGAACTTTCAATACGAGTTCTCGGGCACCGAACTATAACTGGCTACTTTATCAAAGCGATTATGTCAGCTACAATTGGGACAAATCGACCAGTTACGATAATATCAGTACACAACAATTGGCATTTGAGCTGAAGTCAGAAAAATTGGCGAATATCACCTTCGATTATTCTACTATTACAAATTATGCTTTTTTCGCAAAAGACGAATTTAATAATGTAAAACCATTCCAGAGCAGCGCTACTATAAACTACATGAGATTGAAAGTGGGTAAGGAGTTCAAATATGGCAAATTTGCGTTGGATAATACAGTAATGTATCAGCAGGTATTAAATGGAGACAATAGTATAAATGTGCCGCAAGTCATCACCAGAAACACGCTTTATTTTGCCGACCACCTATTCAAAAAGGCCTTGTTTTTGCAGACAGGAGTTATATTAAATTACTTCACTAC